>NZ_JBFUEO010000014.1:0-83310 GCF_056403935.1 Pedococcus sp. P2_E4
GGGCGGTCACGGCGCGCAGCACGAGGTCGCCGCCGTCGCGGAGCGACGGGGTGGGCACGGGGTGGGGCGGCACCCGGCCAGCCTAGACACGCCTGTCGGGGGTTGCTGGGATGGTCATCGCATGGAACTCGTGCTGACCCTGCTGGTCGGTCTCGCGGTCGGCTCCCTGGTGGGCTGGTGGCTGGGCCGCACGGCCTCCGCGGCGACCGTGGCCGCCTCCCGCACCGAGACCGAGCTGCTCCGGGAGCGGGTCGTCGACCTCGAGGCGGCCGTTGCCGACGACGCCCAGACCGCCGCCGCGCTGGCGCCGCTGCGCGATGCCCTCGGCCGGGTCGAGCGCCAGGTGGGCACGCTCGAGCGCGACCGCACCAGCCAGTTCGCTGCCCTGGAGACGACGATCGCGGCGGTCCGGGAGTCCACGGCCGCCCTAGGCCGTCAGACGCAGTCGCTGGCCGGGTCGCTCAACTCCTCGACCGTCCGGGGCGCCTGGGGCGAGGTGCAGCTGCGCCGCGTCCTCGAGCACTCGGGGCTGCTCGCGCGGTGCGACTTCGACGAGCAGGTGTCACGGGTCAGCCGCCACCAGCGTCAGGTGCGTCCCGACGTCGTGGTGCGGCTGCCCGGCGACAAGTTCCTCGTGGTCGACTCGAAGGCCCCGATGCGCGCGTTCCTCCAGGCCCAGGGCGACGAGCTCCCCGCCGCCGACCGCACCCGGCTGCTGCGCGAGCACGCGGCCTCGCTCAAGTCCCACGTGACGGCGCTGGCCGCCAAGGACTACTGGTCCGCCTTCGACAACTCCCCCGAGATGGTCGTGTGCTTCGTGCCGTCCGACGCGATGCTTGCCGCGGCCCTCGCGAGCGACCCGGCGCTGCACGAGGACGCCATGGCCCGGCGCGTCGTCCTCGTGGGGCCCGGCTCCCTGCTCGCGCTGCTGCGCACGGTCGCCTTCACCTGGCAGCAGGCCGCCCTGACGGCGCACGCCCAGGAGGTGATGCGTCTGGGGCGCGACCTCTACGACCGGCTCGRCACCCTCGGCAGCCACACCGCGCGCATGGGCACGGCCCTRCAGCGCTCGGTCGAGGCCTACAACCAGATGGTGGGGGCGCTGGAGTCCCGCGTGCTCGTGAGCGCCCGGCGCATGCACGAGGCGGGAGTCGTCGAGCAGCCGCTTGCCACTCCTGCACCCCTCGAGTCCGGGCCACGCGTGCTGACCGCGATGGAGCTCATCGAGGCGGCGACCGCCGAGGACTCACGTCCAGAGCTCGACCTCGGCCTCCGAGCCCCTGCCGTGACCGGCCGGGACGAGGCCGCCGGCTAGGGCCGAGTGCCTCAGTGCAGCGAGCCAGCCTCTTCGAAGGCCGCGTCATGACGCATCTTGTCGCTCATGCCACGCGCCTTGAGGTCACGACGGATCTCGTTGGGCAGCGAGAAGAGCAGGCTCTCCTCGGCCGCCACCACCGGGGCGACGTCCTCGTAGCCGCGCTCGGCGAGGTAGGTCAGCACGTCCCGCACGAGCAGCTCGGGCACGGAGGCCCCGGACGTGACCCCCACCGTCGCCACTCCCTCGAGCCACGCCTCGTCGATCTCGTCGGCGTAGTCGACCAGGTGCCCGGCCTTGGAGCCGTGCTCGAGCGCCACCTCGACGAGCCGCACGGAGTTCGAGGAGTTCCGCGAGCCCACGACGATCATGAGGTCGCAGTCGGGGGCCATCTGCTTGACCGCGAGCTGGCGGTTCTGGGTGGCGTAGCAGATGTCGTCGCTCGGCGGGTCCTGCAGGGCCGGGAAGCGCTCCCGGAGCCGGCGGACGGTCTCCATCGTCTCGTCGACCGACAGCGTGGTCTGGGACAGCCAGACGACCTTGTCGGGGTCGCGGACCGTGACGTTCGCGACGTCGTCGGGGCCGTCGACGAGGGTGATGTGGTCGGGCGCCTCGCCCGAGGTGCCGACGACCTCCTCGTGCCCCTCGTGGCCGATGAGCAGGATGTCGAAGTCGTCGCCCGCGAACCGCACCGCCTCACGGTGCACCTTGGTCACGAGGGGACAGGTGGCGTCGATCGTCTTGAGGTTCAGCGCCTTGGCCTCCTCGTGCACCACCGGCGCGACGCCGTGGGCGGAGAAGATCACCGTGGCGCCCTCGGGCACCTCGTCGGTCTCCTCGACGAAGATCGCCCCGCGCTTCTCCAGCGTCGTCACGACGTGCTTGTTGTGCACGATCTCCTTGCGGACGTAAACCGGCGGGCCGTAGAGCTCGAGGGCCTTCTCGACGGTGACGACCGCACGGTCGACGCCTGCGCAGTAGCCGCGCGGCGCCGCGAGCAGCACGCGCTTGGTGGCCTGGTCGGTCGTCGCAGTCATGCCCCCATCGTAGGTCGCCCCCGCGGACCACCCCAATCCGCGCACGAGGCGTCCCTGGCGTGCTGGACCAGACCGGCCCTGACGGCCCGACCTCCTACAGTGGCTCCGTGAGCAGCCCCGACCAGCGCGCGCCGCTGCCCGAGCGCGCCTCGGACACCACAGCCGAGCAGCCCTGGCCCGTGCGTCTGCTCAGCATGAAGATCGCCGAGTACGTCGAGAAGATGTCGGTGCTGTGGGTCGAGGGCCAGGTCGTCCAGCTCACCCGACGGCCCGGTCAGCGCACGGCCTACCTCACGCTGCGCGACCCGGATGTCGACATGTCCCTCTCGGTCGCCATCCAGACCAACGCGCTCGACGCGATGCCGGTGCCCCTCACGCAGGGATCGAGGGTCGTCCTCCAGGCCAAGCCGGTGTTCTGGACCCAGCGCGGCTCGCTCATGCTCGACGCCCGCCAGATCCGTCCGGTCGGGGTGGGCGAGCTGCTCGCCCGGGTCGAGCACCTCAAGCGGCTGCTGGCGTCCGAGGGGCTGTTCGACGCCGACCGCAAACGACCCCTGCCGTTCCTGCCCCGCACCGTCGGGCTGATCTGCGGCCGGGCCGGTGCCGCCGAGAAGGACGTCGTCGAGAACGCGCGCCGGCGGTGGCCGGCCGTGCGGTTCGAGATCCGCGAGGTCGCGGTGCAGGGTGCGGGCGCCGTGACCGAGGTGTCGGCAGCGCTGCGTGAGCTCGACGAGTCCCCCGAGGTCGACGTCATCGTCATCGCCCGCGGTGGCGGCTCGGTCGAGGACCTCCTGCCGTTCAGCAACGAGGCCCTCGTCCGTGCCGTCGCCGCGGCCCGCACCCCTGTCGTGTCGGCCATCGGCCACGACGTCGACACCCCCCTGCTCGACCACGTCGCCGACTGGCGTGCCTCGACACCCACCGACGCGGGCAAGCGGGTGGTGCCGGACGCCGCGCAGGAGCGTCACGGCATACAGCAGCTGGGGGCCAGGGCCAGGCGCTCGCTGCACGCGCGCCTCGACACCGAGCGGCGCCACCTCGTGGCCCTGCGCTCACGACCGGTCATGGTCAACCCGGCCGCCATGATCGAGGCGCGCCGCGCCGAGCTCGACGCCCTCACCGACCGCTCCCGGCGCCGGGTGCTCTCGGCGGTGCACCGGGCCTCCGACCAGATCGGTCACCTGCGCGCGCAGGTGCGCGCCCTCTCGCCGCAGTCCACCCTCGAGCGCGGGTATGCCGTGGTGCAGCACCGTGACGGCCGGGTCGTCACCGACCGTGCGGAGGTCGAGGTCGACGAGCTGTTGCGGGTGCGCGTCGCCCGCGGGGACTTCGCGGCCCGCGTCAGTGGCCTGCCCTAGGGTGGCACCCATGGCCAAGGCAGACACCAAGCCAGCGGACACCGGGGCGAGCGACCCCGACGAGTTCGCCGACGTGCCCGAGCTCTCCTACGAGCAGGCCCGTGACGAGCTCATCGGCATCGTGGCCCAGCTCGAGGGTGGCCAGCTCGGCCTCGAGGAGAGCATGCGCCTGTGGAGGCGCGGCGAGGCCCTGGCCACGCACTGCAGCACCTGGCTCGACGGTGCCGAGGCCGCGCTGTCCGAGGACGACCAGCCCTGACGGGTCGCGCCCGGGGTCACGCCGCGCGCAGGCAGGGTGCTAGCTGGAGGGCGCCGGCTTGAGCGCCTCGGCGAACTCCGCCAGCTCCTCGAAGGTGCCGGTCCCGGTGATGATCGTGGTGAGCTGGTCGGCTGAGGCCGGTCGGTTGACCAGGCTGTTCTGGATCTTGACGCCCCGCACGTAAGCCGTCCACGTCTTTCCGGCCACCTGCCGCTCGCCGGTGTCCCTGGCCCGGTTGACCTGGGCCGCGATCCACCCCTCGGTGGCGTTCGCCGCCTGCTCGAGCGCGACGTAGTTGCCACTCGGTGCGGTGTAGCCCGCGTGCCAGGTCATCACGCCGTCGGTGGACCGCACGTAGCGGACGCTGGAGGCCTTCCACCCGTCGGGCAGACCCTCGGGCCGCTCGATCGGCAGCCCGCTCTCCTTGGCGATCTCGACCGAGGCGGCGGCGACGTCGACCGGCGGCTGCGACACCGTGTTGACCCGGGGCACGATCGCGATCAGCAGCGCCACGAGGGCCCCGATCACCAGCAGCGACCGGAGCATGTTGGCCACGGAGCCGTTGGCGTAGGAACTGCGGGGTGCGGGCGTGCTCACGCCCCCATCGTCCACGACGGGGGCTGGGCGGCGCCAACCGCCCCCACCCCCGATAGGCTCGGGGCACTCACCCGCCGCCGCGTGAAGGAACCACGGATGTCTGAGCAGCACCTGCCCTCTGCCCTGCGAGTGGGAGTCGAGGCGCCAGACCGCAACCTCGCCCTCGAGCTCGTGCGGGTCACCGAAGCCGCCGCCATGGCAGGCGGGCGCTGGGTGGGGCGTGGCGACAAGAACGGCGCTGACGGTGCCGCCGTCGAGGCCATGCGCACCCTCATCTCCACCGTGTCGATGAAGGGCGTCGTGGTCATCGGCGAGGGCGAGAAGGACGACGCCCCCATGCTCTACAACGGCGAGGAGGTCGGCGACGGCAACGGCCCCGAGTGCGATGTCGCGGTCGACCCCATCGACGGCACGACGCTGACGGCCAAGGGCCAGTCCAACGCGGTGTCCGTGCTGGCCGTGGCCGAGCGCGGCTCGATGTACGACCCCAGCGCGGTGTTCTACATGGACAAGCTGGTCACCGGACCCGAGGCCGCCGACGTCGTCGACATCCGCCTGCCCGTTGCCGAGAACATCAAGCGGATCGCCAAGGCCAAGCGCGAGACCGTCGAGGACGTGACCGTGGTCATGCTCGACCGACCCCGTCACCAGCAACTTGCGGCCGAGGTCCGCGAGGCCGGCGCCCGACTGCGGTTCATCTCCGACGGCGACGTCGCCGGCGCCATCATGGCGGCCCGCGACGAGACCGGCATCGACCTGCTGCTGGGCGTCGGCGGCACGCCCGAGGGCATCATCACCGCCTGCGCCATCAAGTGCCTCGGCGGAGTGATCCAGGGTCGTCTGTGGCCCCAGGACGACGACGAGCGCCAGCGCGCCCTCGATGCCGGCCACGACCTCGACCGCGTCCTGTCGACCGACGACCTCGTGCGGGGCGAGAACTGCTTCTTCGTCGCGACCGGCATCACCGACGGCGAGCTGCTCAAGGGCGTCCGCTACCGCGCCGGTGGCGTCACGACGCACTCGCTGGTCATGCGCTCGAAGTCGGGGACGATCCGCCTCATCGAGAGCCATCACCAGCTCGACAAGCTGCGCGCCTACTCGGCGATCGACTTCGACCACGCCGCCTCGGCCCGGCAGTCATGAGCCCCCGGGTGCTGGTGGTGGGCGAGGCCCTGGTCGACATCGTCAGGGACTCCTCGGGTGAGCGGCGCGAGCACGTCGGCGGCAGCCCGGCCAACGTCGCCGTCGGCCTGGCCCGACTCGACCACCCGGTCGACTTCGTGGGCAGCCTCGGCCACGACGACCGGGGCGAGCGGATCGCCGCCCACCTCTCCCGGCACGGCGTCACCGTCCTGCCCGAGAGCTGGGGCGACGACCCGACGTCGACCGCGGTGGCCACGCTCGACGACTCCGGGGCGGCCACCTACGAGTTCGACCTGCACTGGAACGTGCCGCCCGTCCCGCTCAACAGGGCCACTGGTCACCTGCACACCGGCTCGATCGGCGCGGTGCTCCAACCCGGAGCAGCGAACGTCACCGAGGCGCTGCGCGCCGCTCGCGCCGTGGGCACCGTGTCCTACGACCCCAACGTGCGGCCCGGGATCATGGGCGACCTCGACCAGGTGCGCGCCCGCGTCGAGGAGCTCGTCGCCCTCAGCGACCTCGTCAAGGCGAGCGAGGACGACCTCGCCCTGCTGTATGCCGAGTGGTCGGTGGACGAGGTCATGGCCCACTGGGTGGGCCTCGGGGCGGCGATGACCGTGGTCACCCTGGGCGCCGACGGCGTGACCTTCCGGGTCAGCTCCGACCCGGCCGCACGCACCCAACCGACCCGAGCCGGACAGGTGGTCGACACGGTCGGCGCCGGCGACTCGTTCATGGCCGGCATCATCTCCGGGCTCGTCGCCGCAGGCCTGCTGGGCAGCCCGGCTGCGCGCGAGCGCCTGCGGGGCGCGACACTGGAGGACGTCCAGCCTGCTGTCCAGCGCGGCCTCGCCACGAGCGGGGTCACGGTCGGCAAGGCCGGCGCCTACGCGCCCAGCCTCGACGAGCTCTAGCCGAACACGAAGGAGTACACGCACCCGATGGCCGATACCGAGCCTGAGTCCGACTTCACCTACGTGGACCTGCTGCCGATCGGAGAGGACCAGACCGAGTACCGCCTGCTCACCACCGACGGCGTCTCGACGGTCGAGGGCCCCGGCGGCCGGACCTTCCTCCAGGTGGAGCCCGAGGCCCTGCGGACGCTGACCGAGACAGCGATGCACGACATCGCGCACTACCTGCGGCCTGCGCACCTGGCCCAGCTGCGGCGCATCATCGACGACCCGGACGCCAGCAACAACGACAAGTTCGTGGCGCTCGACCTGCTCAAGAACGCCAACATCGCCGCCGGGGGCGTGCTGCCGATGTGCCAGGACACCGGCACCGCCATCGTCATGGGCAAGCGCGGCCAGCACGTGCTCACGTCGGGCAGCGACGAGCGTGCCATCGCCGGTGGTGTCTACGACGCCTACACGCGGCTCAACCTGCGGTACTCGCAGATGGCGCCGATCACGACGTGGGAGGAGAAGAACACCGGCTCCAACCTCCCCGCCCAGATCGAGCTCTACGCCGACACGGCCAAGGGGCACGAGACGTCATACAAGTTCCTGTTCATGGCCAAGGGCGGCGGCAGTGCCAACAAGTCATTCCTGTACCAGGAGACCAAGGCCGTCCTGAACCCCGAACGCATGCTGGCCTTCCTCGACGACAAGCTGCGCAGCCTCGGCACCTCGGCCTGCCCGCCCTACCACCTCGCCATCGTCATCGGCGGCACGAGCGCGGAGTTCGCCCTCAAGACCGCCAAGTACGCCTCGGCCAAGTACCTCGACGACCTGCCGCGCGAGGGGTCACTGGCCGCGCACGGGTTCCGTGACACCGAGCTCGAGGAGCAGGTGCTCGAGCTGACCCGGAACTTCGGCATCGGGGCGCAGTTCGGTGGCAAGTACTTCTGCCACGACGTCCGCGTCGTCCGGCTCCCCCGGCACGGGGCCTCGCTGCCGGTCGCCATCGCCGTCTCGTGCTCCGCCGACCGGCAGGCGCTGGGCAAGATCACGCCCGAGGGGGTCTTCATCGAGGTGCTGGAGCGGGACCCGGCGCGGTTCTTGCCCGAGACGACCGACGAGCACCTCGAGGACGAGGGCGACGACGTGGTGCGCATCGACCTCAACCAGCCGATGGACCAGATCCGCGCCGAGCTCACCAAGTACCCGGTCAAGACCCGGCTGTCCCTGACCGGACCGCTCGTCGTGGCCAGGGACATCGCCCACGCCAAGATCAAGGAGCGGCTCGACGCCGGCCAGGGCATGCCGCAGTACCTCAAGGACCACGCCGTCTACTACGCCGGTCCCGCCAAGACACCCGAGGGCTACGCCAGCGGTTCGTTCGGCCCGACGACGGCCGGACGGATGGACTCGTACGTCGACCAGTTCCAGGCCGCGGGCGGCTCGATGGTCATGCTGGCCAAGGGCAACCGCAACAAGCAGGTCACCGACGCGTGCGACGCCCACGGCGGCTTCTACCTCGGGTCGATCGGTGGCCCCGCCGCCCGCCTCGCCCAGGACTGCATCACCTCGGTCGAGGTGCTGGAGTACGCCGAGCTCGGCATGGAGGCGGTGTGGAAGATCGAGGTCCAGGACTTCCCCGCCTTCATCGTCGTCGACGACAAGGGCAACGACTTCTTCGCCTCCACGATCAAACCGATGGCCACGACCATCCCGAAGCGACCGGGGCTGCTGTGAGCGACAACGCTGCTGTGAACGAGAACCCTTCCGCCGCAACCGGTTTCGACGACCTGCTCGAAGCCAACCGCGTCTATGCCACGACCGACTTCGCCACGGGCGGCTTCGACGGCATCGCCCATGCCGGCGTCGCCATCGTCACCTGCATGGACTCGCGGATCGACCCCCTGCGGATGCTCGGCCTGTCACCCGGCGACGCCAAGATCTTCCGCAACCCGGGTGGCCGTGTCACGAGCAACGCCCTCGAGGCGCTGGTCCTCGGCGTCCACCTCCTCGGCGTCTCGCGCATCCTCATCGTCCCGCACACCCGCTGCGCGATGGCCAGCAACACCGAGTCCGAGCTGCGCGAGCGCGTGGGTGCCTCGGCCGGTCAGGACGCGTCGTGGCAGGGGTTCCACGTCATCGGCGACCAGCGTGAGGCGCTGCTCGCCGACGTGCGCGCCGTGCGCTCCCACCCGCTCATCGGCGACCAGGTCGCGGTCGGGGGCTTCCTCTACGACGTCGACACCGGGCTGATCACCCAGCTCGTCTGAACAACCTCAGGCGAGCGCGACGGTGACGTCGATGTTGCCGCGCGTGGCCTTGGAGTAGGGGCACCGCTCGTGCGCGGCGTCGACCAGCTGCTGCGCGGTGCCGCGGTCGAGGCCGGGCACCTCGGCGACCAGCTCCACGGCGAGGCCGACGCCCGTGTCGGTCTTGCCGAGCGTCACCGTGGCGGTGACGGTGGAGTCAGAGGTGTCCAGACCCATGGCCGTCGCAACCGAGTTGAGGGCGTTGCCGAAGCAGGCTGCGTAGCCGGCGGCGAACAGCGTCTCGGGGTTGGCCTTGGGGTTCGCCTTGCTCCCGGGCTTGCCCAGCTTGAGGTGGACGACGCCGTCGGCGCTGGTGACGTGGCCGGCCCTGCCGCCCTGGGCGGTGGCGGCGATGGAGTACAGCGGTTCGGTCAGGGACTCGTGGGGCATGGGGACATCCTCGCACCAGGTCGTGTGCCTGAGGCGAGGCCATGGCCCCGCCTCGGGCACGCAACCGGGTCGAGCAGGCAGGACCCAAAGCGCCCACGCCCGCGGACGAGGCACCCTACGCTGGGCGCATGCCGACGCAGGTGCGCCACCTGGTCATCGGCGGGGGCATCATCGGGCTCGCCGTCGCCGAGCGGCTGTGCCTGGAGCACCCCGACGCGCACGTGACGCTGGTCGAGAAGGAGCAGGACTGGGCGCAGCACCAGACCGGGCGCAACAGTGGCGTGATCCACTCGGGGCTGTACTACCCACCGGGCTCGAAGAAGGCGCTGATGTGCCGGGCCGGCGCCGCCTCGATGGTCGCGTTCGCGGAAGCGGAGGACATCCCCCACGAGATCTGCGGCAAGCTCGTGGTCGCCACGCGCGCCGACGAGCTGCCGGGGCTCGACCGGTTGCACCAGCGCGGCCTCGCGAACGGCCTCGAGGTCACCCGGCTCACCGGCGAGCAGGCCCGCGAGCACGAACCGCACGTCAGCGCGGTGGCGGCGCTGCACGTCCCCGCGACGGGCATCATCGACTACGGCGCCGTCTGCCGGGCCCTCGTCCGCCGCCTCGAGCGTGCCGGGGCGACCCTCCTGCTCGGCGCCGAGGTCCTGGCCGCGGTGAGGTCGGGGACGACCACAATCGTGCGGACGACCGCGGGCGACATCGCGGCCGACCACGTCGTCGCGTGCGCCGGACTGCACTGCGACGAGGTCGCCCGCCGTCTGGGTCACCAGCCCTCGGCACGCATCGTGCCGTTCCGCGGTGAGTACTTCGAGCTGCGACCGGAGGCGACCCACCTGGTGCGCAACCTCATCTACCCCGTGCCCGACCCGGACTTCCCGTTCCTCGGAGTCCACCTCACCCGCGGCATCGGCGGTCACATCCACGCGGGGCCCAACGCCGTCCTCGCCTTCGCCCGGGAGGGCTACGACTGGCGCACCATCAGGGCTGGGGAGCTGCGGGACACCCTCACCTACCCGGGCTTCTGGCGGCTGGCCCGCCGCCACTACCGGGCGGGGTCGGCCGAGGTCGCCCGCTCCCTGTCGCGCCACCGGTTCGCCGAGAGCCTGCGCCGGCTGGTCCCCGACGTCCGCGACGAGCACCTCGTCCCCGCCCCGGCAGGCGTCCGTGCCCAGGCCATGAAGCGCGACGGCTCGCTGGTGGACGACTTCCTGATCGAGCGGTCCGGGTCGGTCGTGCACGTCCTCAACGCCCCCTCCCCCGCCGCCACCAGCGCGCTCGAGATCGCGCGCCACATCGTCGGCCTGCTCGACGAGTCCGCCTGAGCCACAACGCCTTTCGGCTCACGTATGCCGGGTGGTCACCACCCGGCATACCCGCACCTCGTGCAGGGGGTCAGAGGGTGAGTCGCGCCTTGACGACCTCGACGAGGCGGTCGGCCACGGCCTGCGCCTCGTGCTGCTCGGCAGCCTCGACCATGACCCGGACCACGGGCTCGGTGCCCGACTTGCGCAGCAGCACGCGACCGCTGCCGGCGAGTGCCTCCTCCTCGGCCTTGACCGCGGACTGCAGCTCCTCGTCTGACTCGACGCGCGACTTGTCGACGCCCTTGACGTTGATGAGGACCTGCGGCAGGCGCCGCATGACGGTGGCGAGCTCGGCCAGCGTCGACCCGGTCTCGGCCACGCGCGCCGCGAGCATGAGGCCGGTCAGCACCCCGTCGCCCGTCGTGCCGTGGTCGAGGAAGATGACGTGGCCGCTCTGCTCGCCCCCGAGCGAGTAGTCGGCCGCACGCATGTCCTCGAGCACGTAGCGGTCACCGACCCCGGTCTGCCGGACCGTGATCCCCTCGCGCTCCATCGCCTGGAGCAGCCCGAGGTTGCTCATCACGGTGGCGACCAGGGTGTCCTTGGCGAGAGCCCCGCGCGACTTCATCGCGACCGCGAGGATCGCCATGATCTGGTCGCCGTCGACCTCGTTGCCGTCGGCGTCGACCGCCAGGCACCGGTCGGCGTCGCCGTCGTGCGCGATGCCGAGGTGCGCGCCCTTGGCGACCACGGCGGCCTTGAGGTGGTCCAGGTGGGTCGAGCCGTAGCCGTCGTTGATGTTGAGGCCGTCGGGCTCGGTGCCGATCTCGTGGACCGTCGCGCCGGCCAGGCGGAAGATCTCGGGCGAGACGGAGCTGGCCGCACCRTGCGCCCCGTCGATGACGACGGTGATGCCGTCGAGCCGGTTGGGCAGCACGGCGAGCAGGTGCGAGATGTAGCGGGTGTGGCCGTCCTGCATGGTCACCACGCGTCCGACGCCCGCACCGGTCGGCCGGTCCCACTCCTGGTCGAGCCGTGCGGCGATCTCGTCCTCCACCGCGTCGTCGAGCTTGTGCCCCCCGGCGGCGAAGAACTTGATGCCGTTGTCGGGCATGGCGTTGTGCGAGGCCGAGAGCATCACGCCGAAGTCGGCGTGGGTGTCGTCGGTCAGGAACGCGATGGCCGGGGTCGGCAGGACGTTGGCGTGGTAGACGTCGACGCCCGCCGAGGCGAGGCCCGCGATGACCGCAGCCGAGAGGAACTCCCCCGAGGCGCGGGGGTCTCGGCCGACGACGGCCTTCGGGCGCCTGCCGCTGCGCCGGGCCTCGTCGCCGAGGACGTGGGCTGCGGCGACGCTCAGCCGCAGGGCGAGCTCAGCGGTGATGTCGACGTTCGCCAAGCCGCGCACGCCGTCGGTCCCGAACAGTCGAGCCATGGAGGTGAACCTTTCGAGTCATCAGACAGGTCCCCGGCGCACGCCGGGAACCCGCAGGAGCATCTGTGTGAACCTACTCCCTCAACGCGCCGGAGGCGGCACCCGTGATGGGTGCCGCCTCCGGAGGAGATGCTGCGTCGCAGGTCAGCGCTTGCTGTACTGCGGAGCCTTGCGGGCCTTCTTGAGACCGGCCTTCTTGCGCTCCGGGACGCGGGCGTCACGGGTGAGGAAGCCTGCCTTCTTGAGGGCGGGGCGGTTGAGCTCCTCGTCGACACCGTTCAGCGAACGGGCGACGCCGAGACGGACCGCGCCGGCCTGGCCCGAGGGGCCGCCACCGTGCACGCGGACGAGCACGTCGTAGGCGCCGTCGAGCTCGAGCAGGGCCAGCGGCTCGTTGACGATCTGCTGGTGCACCTTGTTGGGGAAGTACTGCTCCAGGGTGCGGCCGTTGATCTTCCACTCGCCGGTGCCGGGGACGATGCGCACGCGCGCGATGGCCTGCTTGCGACGGCCGGTGGCGGCTCCCGGCGCGGAGGCGCTCGGACGACGCACGGGCTCGCCGGAGACGGCGCCCTCGGACTCGGAGGTGTACTCGGACAGCTCGGGCTCGTTCTCGTCGAGCACGGTCTCGAGGTCTGCGGTGGTGTTCTCAGTCACTGACAAATCCTTACTGGGAGACCTGGGTGATCTCGAACGGGACGGGCTTCTGGGCGCTGTGCGGGTGCTCGGGGCCGGCGTAGACCTTGAGGTGGGTCAGCTGCTCACGGCCGAGCGTGGTGTGCGGCAGCATGCCGCGGACGGCCTTCTCGACGGCCTTGGCCGGGCTCTTGGCGAGCAGCTCGGTGTAGGACGTGCTCCGCAGACCGCCCGGGAAGCCGGAGTGGCGGTAGGCCTTCTTCTGCTCGAGCTTGGCGCCGGTGAGGGCGACCTTCTCGGCGTTGATGATGATGACGAAGTCACCACCGTCGACGTGCGGGGCGAAGGTGGTCTTGTGCTTGCCGCGCAGGAGGATCGCGGTCTGGCTCGCCAGGCGACCCAGGACGATGTCCGTGGCGTCGATGACGTGCCAGGTGCGAGTGACCTCGGCCGGCTTGGGGGTGAAGGTGCGCAAAGTTCTGAACCTTTACATCAGGCGTACATGAAGGAATGCGATGGTTCGGTATGCCGTGTGCGCCCGAGGCGCCCGACCCTGACGGACCGGTGGTGTGTCGCCTGACGAAGGCGCACGGCACAACAGTGATCAAGTCTACGGGTGGGACGGCTGGCGCCCAAATCACGCCGCCGTCCCCCCGAAACAGCCCCTGACCTGCAGCGATAGGCATGCAGACTTCTCATGCACAACTATTGTGCAAACACAGTGTGCAAAGGTATTCTGCACACATGGCCACCTCACGCACCCAGCTCGGCGACATGACCGGGCTCCGCCTGGATGCCGCGGCGCTCAAGGTCCTCGCCCACCCGCTGCGCTCCCGCCTGCTCAGCGCCCTGCGCATCGACGGCCCCGCCACGGCGACCGACCTCGCGACCAGGCTGAGCACGAACTCCGGCGCCACGTCATACCACCTGCGCAAGCTGGAGGCGGTCGGCCTCGTCTCCGACACCGGCGACGGCGAGGGCAAGCGGCGCCTCTGGCAGGCGTCCACCGACTTCCACACGTGGGATGTGAGCGACTTCGACGGCGACGAGGACTCCGAGACCGCGCTCAACTGGCTGGTGCGCGACTACTCGCGGCACTTCGGCGAGCAGTTCGACCGGTGGCTCGACGTCGAGGGGACCTGGCCGGTGGCCTGGCGCGACGCCGCCGGCATGAGTGACGCCTTCGTCATCGCCACCCCCGAGCAGGTCGAGTCGCTCAAGGCCGAGATCGACGAGCTGCTCGTGAAGTACCGCCGCGTCGGCCAGGGCAACCCCAAGGCCCGCCGCCTCGCCGTCTACTCGGCCATCTACCCGCTGGACCTCGACCGGGTCCCGACCGCCGAGGAGCCGGCATGACACCCGCCACCGTGACCACCCTCTCCCCCACTGCCGCCAAGCGCGTCTTCCTCATCCTCAGCACGACCCGCTGGCTGCCCGTCGGCTTCGTCGTCGGCCTCTTCACCCTCGTGGCGCGCGAGCGGGGTCTCACGATCCAGCAGATCACCCTCTACATGACCGCGCAGGGGATCATGGTGTTCCTGCTCGAGCTCCCGACCAGCGGGTTCGCCGACGCCCTCGGCCGGCGTCCACTGCTGCTCCTGGCCGGCGCGATCAACATCGGCGCCGGCGTGGCCTTCCTCTTCGCCCAGTCGTTCTGGCAGTTCGCCCTGGCGGCGGGTCTGATGGGCGTCTACCGCGCGCTCGACTCCGGCCCGCTGGAGGCCTGGTACGTCGACACGGTGCACGAGCGGGAGCCCGGCGCCGACGTCCACCGCGCCATGTCGGCTCAGGGCGTCCTGGTCGGCGTCGGCATGGGTGGGGGCGCCCTCGTCTCCGGAGGCCTCGTCGCCTGGCACCCCTTCCGCGAGTCGAGCGCCCTGCTCCTGCCGGTCCAAGTGTTCGTGGCCCTGTGCGTGGTGCACCTCGTCGCCACCATCGTGCTGCTGCGCGAGCCCTCGCGCACCGACGCCCGGCTGCGCGCCCGACTGGCCGACTCCGTCCGTGAGACCCCGGTGGTCGTGCGCGACGGGTTGCGCCTCGTGACGCGCAACCGGGTGCTGGCCGGACTGGTCCTCGTCGAGCTCTTCTGGGTCATCGGGATGGTGGCCTACGAGACCTTGATGCCCCTTCGGCTGTCCGACCTGCTCGGGTCGGAGGCCAGGGCCGGCGTGTGGATGGGCCCGGCCGCGGCAGGTGGCTGGGCGCTGTTCTCGGTGGGCTCGTGGCTCGGCGGGCGCGCGGGCGACCGCCTCGGCCTGGTGCGGGCCGCCGTGCTCGGACGTGTGCTCAACGGGCTGGGCGTCGTCGCCATGGGCCTGGTCCTCGGACCTGTGGCCCTGGTCGCGGCCTACCTGGTGACCTACTCGCTGCACGGGGCTGCCAGTCCGGCCTTCATGGGACTGATGCACCGCGAGGCGAGTGCGAGGAACCGTGCGACGATCCTGTCGCTGGGCTCGCTGGTCATGCAGGCGGGTGGCGCGATCGCAGGTCCTCTGCTCGGTCTGCTGGCTGCGCACACCTCGATCGCGACCGCCATGGTCGTCGCCGGAGCCATCAGCACCATGGGCTTCGTCTGTTTCCTGCCCGCGTGGCGCCGCGAGCGCACCCGGCTGGAGGAGGGAGTGGTCGAGGTCGAGGACGCCACCACCGCGGCCTAGGAGCCGCCGGGAGAGGATGGGGCATGCGCAGGTTCCTCCTCGGCCTCCTGACCGGCCTGCTGGCCGCGGCCCTCCTCCTCGGTGGCGGTGTCGCGGCCCTGGTCCTGTCCGTCCCGCAGGACCCACCGCCGGCCGGTCCGCCGCCGGTGGCGATCCCCGGGGCGCCGACCAGGGTCGAGCAGGGACAGACCTGGCTCTCGCAGGTCACCCTCGACAGCGCCGCCGTCCTCACCGGTGACGGCCCGCTCACGCAGGTGCGTGCGACCGGGCGCGAGGTGAGCCTCACGAAGGACGGCCTCACCGCCGGGAGCCTGGCCATCGACGCCGTCCTCCCCTTCTCCGCCGCGGCGTCGCAGGTCGGCGACGGGGTCGTCCTGTATGACGCGGGGTCGGGTCGCGCGGGTCTGCGCCGGACGCTGACCCTGCTGGGCCGCGACGTGCCCGTGACGGCGACCGGCACCGTCCGGGCGGAGGACGGCCTGCTGGTCATCGAACCGGAGACGGTCGACCTGGGCGGCCCGGACCTGCTGAACGCGGCCGCCTCCGCCGCTGTCCGACAGCTCGTGACGGTCCGCCAGCAGGTCGAGGGCCTGCCGCAGGGGATGCGCCTGACCCGCGTCGAGGTGGTCGCCGATGGGTTCCGGGTGCACCTCGAGGGCCGACGCATCTCCCTCGTCAGCTGACCCGAGCTCCTCTCCTCCCCCTTCGCCAGCCACCCCTCCCTGTCCGCAACCTCTGTTAGCAGGGTTTGCCGAAATGGGACAGGTTGCAACCTGTCCCCATTTCGGCAACCTCTGCTGAGCCTCCGGGGTGGGCGGGTCGGCAGCGCCGGCCCTCAGGTCCTCACTCGCTGRTCACCGTCGTCAGGTGCGTCGCCGAGTCGAAGCTGAACGTCGTCGTCGCACCCGCCGCCGGGACGGTCAGCGGGATGTTGTTCGCTCCGCCGCCGTCGCCGAAGCTGTCCGTCCACGACAGCCCGTAGGCCACCTTGAACTCGTAGTCGCCGGCAGGGATCTTCGTCGTCGACCAGGTGAACACGCCGTCGCCGTCCTTGTCCTGCAGCCACGGGCGCATGCAGGCGGGGTCCCAGTCGGCCGAGCAGCCGAGCTCGGACTGGAACGACCCCGGCGCCGTGACTATGAGCACCTGCTCGTTCGAGGTCGCCCAGTGCGTCGTGGGGTCGTAGTAGAAGGCCACGGTGCCGTCGTCGGTGTCGTACGAGATGTTCGCACCGTCGCGAACTCCCTTGTCGCCGTAGTTCTCCGTCCAGGTGCCGTTGAGAGCTGCCTTGTAGGAGTACGAGCCGGCCGGCAGGGTGAAGGCCTTCTTCCAGATGCCGTCGTTGGTGTCCAGCACCAGCCCGGCCTGGGCGCAGGCGGGCATCCAGTCGTCGGGACAGCCCATCTCGGAGTTGTGCGTCCCCGCGACCGCGACGCCGCCAGGCTGGGTTGCCGGCCGGTCGCCGTTGTCGATCACCGGCTTGGGTGGCGCCGCCACGACGCCCCACGTGGAGTCCGCGGCAACCCGGCCCGCTGCGTCCTTGGTGACGGCGCGGTACTCGAGGTAGGTGTCCACCGGGAACCCGGAGACGTCGTGGAACACGCGGTACGGCGCGTTGTCGTCAGTGCCGAGCGTCGTCCACGCGGACGTCCCGACCGGGCGGTAGAGGAACGTGGTCTGCGCGAACGTGCTGGCCTGCACGTTCGCCCTGATCTCGGCGCGGCCCAGGATCCCGTGCCCACCCTCGGCGCCCACGACGGTCTCGACGGTCGGGGCGGCGCCGGAGGTGCTGATCGGCTTGTTCGCCCGCCACACCGAGACCGACAGCGGCGGGACGGTGACCTTGACCGCGCCGTCGGCCGCCGGCTTCACCGCCGTGTCGGTGCCGTAGACCGGGGTGAAGACGACGCCCTTGCCCTTGCTCCACGTGGGGAAGGTCGCCGTGGCGCTCTTGGTGTCGTTGTTGGCCGCGACGACGTACTCGACCTTCTGCCGGGCGTCGACCCGGGAGACGGCGAAGATGCCGGCCCCGTTCGCGGCATACCGGCTGACCTGGGCGCCGTCGGCGAGCGCGGGGTGCTTGGCCCGCACAGCCGAGAGCGTCTTGATGTGCTGATAGAGCGGGTTCGTGGTGCCGTAGCGGTCCATCGACCCGTCCGGACCACCGAGGACCGTCTCCGTGTTGTACAGGCCGACCTTGCTCGCGAACATGTCCTCGCGGGCCGCCTGGTCGCCGCCGGTGCTGACGAACCCCTGCTCGTCTCCGTAGTAGGTGACCGGGTTGCCGCGCGTCGTGAACATCAGCGAGTCAGCGAACTGCACCCTCTTGAGGTGCTCTGCCTCGTTGGCCGCCGAGTCCTTGAGGAACATCGCGACTCGGCCCATGTCGTGGTTCCCGAGGAACGTCGGCAGCTGGTAGGCGTTGCTGTCGGCGTCGGTGTACCAGTCGTCCTTGGCGAAGAAGTCGGCCAGGACGTTGGCCGGGTTGCCCTTGGCGAAGTCGACCCCCTGCTGCTGGAAGCCGAAGTCGAGCGTCGCCTGGAGCTTGCCCGCAGTCGTGTACTCCGACATGACGGCGGGGTTGCCGTCGAAGACCTCGCCGAACGCGAAGAAGTCGTCGTTGCCGGCCTTCTTGGCGGCGCCGAGGATGTCGGGGATGAACTTCTGCCAGAACTCGAGGTTGACGTGCTTGACGGTGTCGATGCGGAACCCGTCGATGCCGAAGTCGACCCAGGTCTTGTAGATGTCGCCCATGCCCTTGACGACCTCGGGCCGCTCAGTGAACAGGTCGTCGAGACCGGAGAAGTCGCCGTAGGTCGAGGACTCGCCGGCGAACGTCGAGTTGCCGCGGTTGTGGTACATCAACGGGTCGTTGAGCCAGGCCGGGACCTTGGCCGTCTCTCCGCCGGGGTGGAAGAACGGGGTGTAGGGGAACGAGGTCGCCGGGTCCATCGCGGGGAAGGGCTTGTCGATGTAGTCGCGGTCGTTGAAGGCGACACCTGAGGCGTCCTTGTACGGGTACCTGCTCTTGGACCGGTACGCGTACAGCCCCGGGTCGCGGTAGTCGATGACATCAGCCGTGTGGTTGGTGATGATGTCGAAGAAGACCTTCATGCCCTTCTGGTGCGCCGCGTCGATGAGGGCCGCCATGTCGGCGTTGGTGCCCAGGTGCGGGTCGATCTGGGTGAAGTCGGTGACCCAGTAGCCGTGGTACCCGGCATCCTGCTTGCCCTCCGGGCCCTGGACGGCCTTGTTCTTGAAGCTCGGGGTCAGCCAGATGGCTGTCGTGCCGAGCCCCTTGATGTAGTCGAGCTTGCCCTGAATGCCCTTGAGGTCACCACCGTGGTAGAAGCCCTTGTGGGTGGGGTCGAAGCCCGTCGTCAGCGGTCCACCCGTGAGCCCGCCGACGTCGTTGGCCGTCGAGCCGTTGGCGAACCGGTCAGCCATGACGAAGTAGAAGCGCTCCCTCGTCGACGACTCGCGCAGCGAGTCCTTCGCGTATGCCGCGTCGGCGGCTGTGGTGCCGCCGGCCAGGTCCGCGGGGGTGTAGGTGACCAGGTGGCTGGTGTCGTCGTACGTGAACTGGAGCCTGAGGGGCTGGATGAGCTTGAGGGAGTAGTTTGCGCCGTCGGGCGCACCGCCCACGCCGTAGTTGACGGCCCAGGAGTCGTTGATGGCCACCTTGAACGCCCACGTTCCGGCCGGGACGGTGAAGGTGCTCTGGTATGTGTCGCTCGTCCCCACACGGGCGAGCTTCGAGCTGTCGCACGAGGGCTGCCAGTCCTCGGAGCAGCCGAGCTCGAACTGCAGGTCACCGGCGAGGGTCACCGTCTCGGTCGCCGCCACCGCGGGCAACCCCGTCACCACCCCCGTACCGGTGGCGAGGGCCACCCCCAGCAGAACGGCGTACAGACGGCGTGCACCTCGCATGACTGCTCCTCCGAGAAACACGGCGCGACTCCGGCGGCGCGCAGCGTGCTTCTCGGCACGATAGTTGCGAAAACCTTTACATGCATCCCCAGCGGAGCGCCGCCGGGCCGGCGGCTCAGCGCGCGCGAGCCACCCGTCCCTCGTCCCAGACCGGCTCGTCGGACTCGTAGAGGCGGCCGTCGGCACCGAACACCAGGAAACGGTCGAACCCCCTCGCGAACCACCGGTCGTGGGTCACCGCGATGACGCTGCCCTCGAAGGCCGCGATGCCGTCCTCGAGCGCCTCGGCCGAGTGCAGGTCGAGGTTGTCGGTGGGCTCGTCGAGCAACAGGCAGGTCGCGCCGGACAGCTCCAGCAGCAGGATCTGGAACCGCGCCTGCTGCCCGCCGGACAGCGAGTCGAAGGTCTGCTCGCTCGCCCTCGCCAAGCCGTAGCGGTCGAGGACGCGCGCCGCCTCCTCGCGTGGACGACCGGTTCGGTGCTCGTCGCCCCGGTGGAGGATCTCGAGCAGGGTCCGGCCCACGAGGGCGGGCTGGTCGTGGGTCTGGGCGAACCAGCCGGGCCGCACCCGCGAGCCGAGCCGCAGCCGACCGGTGTGGGCCACCGGCTCCGGGCGCACGTCGCCCACCGGCCGGTGCTCGGCATCGGGATCGGACCCGCCAGCAGCGACCAGGCGCAGGAAGTGGGACTTGCCGGAGCCGTTGCTGCCGAGGACCGCGACGCGTTCTCCGAACCAGATCTCGAGGTCGAACGGCTTCATCAAGCCGGTCAGCTCGACCTGCTCGGCGATCACGGCGCGCTTGGCGGTGCGGCCGCCGGTGAGCCGCATCCGGACGTTCTGGCGCGGGGGGACGGCCTCGGGCGGCCCGGCGTCCTCGAACCGCCGAAGCCGTGTCTCGGCTGCCTGGAGCTTGGGTGCCATGTCGGAGTTGTAGGCCGCCTTCTGGCGGTACATCACGACGAGCGCCTTGAGCTTGGCGTGCTCCTCGTCCCAGCGCCGGCGCAGCTCCTCGAGCCTGGAGTTCCGGTCGTCGCGCGCCTGCTGGTACGTCGCGAACCGGCCGGGGTGGACCCACAGCGTCGACCCGGCCCCACCCGGCTCGAGCGTGGCGACGCGGGTGGCGACGCGGTGCAGGAGCTCGCGGTCGTGGCTCACGAACAGGACGGTCTTGGGCGAGGCGATCAGCTGGTCCTCGAGCCAGCGCTTGGCCGGCACGTCGAGGTAGTTGTCCGGCTCGTCGAGCAGTAGCACCTCCTCCGGCCCGCGCAGCAGCGCCTCGAGGACCACGCGCTTCTGCTCCCCACCCGACAGGGTGGTGACCTTGCGCCACTGGGCCTTGTCGAACGGCATACCGAGTGCGGCCACCGTGCAGACGTCCCACAGGGTCTCGTAGTCGTAACCACCCACGTCCCCCCACGCGACCAGGGCGTGGGCATAGGCCATCTGGTCGGCCTCGCTGTCGCGTTCCATCATCAGCAGCTCGGTGCGATCGATCTCGGCCGCGGCCCGCCGCACCGGCTCCGGCGCCACCGACAGCAGCAGGTCGCGCACCGTCGACTCGTCACGCACCGACCCGACGAACTGGCGCATCACCCCGAGTCCACCCGACCGGGTGACCGCGCCCTCGGGTGCCACGAGGTCGCCGGCGATGATCCGGCCCAGGGTGGTCTTGCCCGTGCCGTTCGGCCCGATGAGCGCGATCTTCGCGCCCTCGCCCACCCGCAGCGAGACGTCGCTGAGCAGCGGCCTGCCGTCGGGCAGGACGAAGCTCACGGAGTTGACGTCGAGGTGTCCCACAGGGGTCCATGCTCCGGCATGGCAGACACCTGCGTCACGCGCTTTTCGCGGCCGATGACCCCATCGTCCGAACGGCCCCCTCAAAGGTAAAGGGTTCACCAAGTTGGCGAGGGGCACGTCGACGGGTCCCCCACGATGGTGTTTCCGCCCGAATCGACCCAGAGGTCCTCAGTGCCCCACGCCCACCGCGCCACCCGCCTGCTGGCTAGGGTCGCCGTCGTGTCCCTCATCGGCCTGACCGTCGTCGGCGTGACCGACGCGGTCCGCGCCGAGGCAGTGGCCGCCGTGGGTGGCGCCGGCGCCGTGGCCGCCGCGGGCAGCGCCCCGGCCGGCCGCGCCATGTGGGTGTGGGACACCTCGACCCCGGCGGCGACCGTCGACCTCGCAGTCGCCCGGGGCATCTCCCAGCTGTATGCCGCCGTGCCCCCGCAGGTGCAGTCCTCGCCGAAGCTCGCCGAGCTCACCGACCTGTCCCACCGGGCGGCGTCCGCCGGTATCCGCGTGGACGCGCTCGGTGGCGACCCGGGCTGGATCGACAACCAGACCTGGGTCGTCGACCAGTGGCTGCGCCCCGCGCTCGCCACCGGCCTGTTCCGCGGGGTCCACGTCGACATCGAGCCCTACACGACCGCGGCGTGGCAGACGCAGCGCGCGAAGGTGGTCAAGAAGTACCTCGCGACCTACGACACCCTCGCCGCCGCCGCGGGGCAGACTCCCGTCGAGGCAGACATCCCGTTCTGGTTCGACGAGATCCCCGCGAACGGCAGCACCCTGGACCGCGAGGTGATGCGCCGCACCGACGGCGTCGCGGTGATGGCCTACCGCAACCTGGCCAGTGGTCCTGACGGCACGATCGCCCTCGCCTCCAAGGAGGTCGCTGCCGGGGCCGCCCTCGGGGTGCCAGTCCGCATCGGCCAGGAGACCAACCACCTCGGCACCGACCCGAGCGAGACGAAGCAGACGTTCGCCGGCCAGACCCGGACCCAGATGGAGGTCCAGCTCGCCGCGGTCACCGCGGCGTTCAGCGGCAACCCGGGGTTCGCGGGCCTGGCCATCCACGACTCCCGCGGCTACGCGGCGCTGGCTCCCTGAGCCTCGGGGGCGAGCCGGTCTGATCCCGCCCGGCCGGCTCGCCCCGACATCTTCGGGTCAGCGGCACGGCCAGCGGCGCGACGTCTCGCGGTCGTGCCTCAGCCGAGGGTGCGCACCGCGCGCGCCTGCGCAGACCGGGCTGCCAGCTGGTCGTCGGCCGGGTAGACGACTTCCTCGAGCGACAGTCCGTGCGGCGCCATGACGGCGACCGCGGGGTCGCGGACGGCCGCGGCCATCACCTGTGCCGGCCACTCCACCGGGCGACGGCCCTCGCCCACAGGCACGACCGCCCCCACCAGCGAGCGCACCATCGAGTGGCAGAACGCGTCGGCCACGACCGTGGCCTCGAGGCTGCCGTCGCCGGCCCGTCGCCACGAGTAGTCGAGCAGGGTCCGCACCGTCGTGGCGCCCTCCCGCCGCTTGCAGAACGCCCCGAAGTCGTGCAGCCCCAGCAGCCGCTGCGCGGCCGCGTGCATCGCCTCGACGTCGAGCGCGCGCTTCACCACGACCGTGTCGCGCCGCCGCAGCGGGTCGGCCGTCGCCGGGTCGTCGCACAGCCGGTACAGGTAGCGACGCCGCAGCGCCGAGAACCGCGCGTCGAAACCGGGAGCCGCCACCCTCACCGACCGAACCACCACGTCCGCGGGGAGTATGCCGTGCAGCCGGCTCAGTGCCGCGGCCTCGGGGGTGCGGTCCGACCGGCCGGGCAGGGCTGCCCACGCCGCCGGGTCCGGGTCGGCGTGCGCCACCTGCCCGCGCGCGTGCACGCCGGAGTCGGTGCGGCCGGCGACCGTGAGGCGCACCGGCTCGGCACTGCGCAGCATGGTGGTCAGGGCCGCCGACAGCTCGCCCTCGACCGTGCGCAGCCCCGGCTGGGCAGCCCAGCCGGAGAAGTCGGTGCCGTCGTAGCCGAGGTCGAGCCGGATCCGCAGGGGGACGGACTGCGCCTGCCCAGCGGTCGACTCGGTGCTGGGCTGCGGCATGTGGCCAGCGTAGCGACGCGAACTCCCGCCCCATCGAGGCCGGTTCTGCCAGAGTGGCGCGGTGACGTCCGCTCCCCCGACCACCGTCGACGCCACCCTCCGCCGTCACCGCCTGGCCATCGCCGGCGGGTTCGCGGTGCAGGGCCTGCTGTTCATCTCGGTGACGACCCGGCTGCCGCGCTTCCAAGAGCGGTGGGACCTGTCCGAGCTGTTCGTCAGCGGGCTGCTGCTCATGGTCGTGCTGCTCGCCGGCGCCGGGTCGGCCGTCACCGAGTCGGGAGCACGGCGGCTCGGCAGCGCCCACGTGCTGCGGGTCGCCTTCGCGCTGGTGGCCGTCGGCATCACGCTGGTGGCGGTGGCGCCCTCCCGCGGCGTCTTCGTGGCCGGGCTGGCCGTCTACGGGCTAGGGCTGGGCGGCGTGGACGCCGCGACCAACATGCAGGCCGTGGCCCTTGAGCACCGCTGGGGCCGAACCATCCTGCCGTCGTTCCACGGCGCATGGACCATCGGCGGCATCGTCGCCACGCTGGTCGCCATCGCGGTGACGGGGGTGAGCCTGACGGCGGGGCTGCTGCCCCTGGCGGTGACTGCCCTGCTCGTGACCGCGGCGCCGCTGCTGCCCCATCGAGCCGGCCCGCCGGTCGGATCCGTGGCGGCGGCCGGCCCACCCGTCGGCGCCATGGCGGACGTGGCCGACGACGTGCCGACGCTGGCACCCGTCGACGTGCCGTGGCGCAGGCTGCTGCTGCTCGGTGCCGCGATGGTGCTCTTCTACATGGTCGACACCGCGGCGACGACGTGGGGGCCAGTCTTCCTGAAGTCGGCGCACGAGACCCCCGACTGGCTGCTGCCCGTCGCGACGTTGCCCTATCTCGTGGCCACCGGCGTCAGCCGCCTGGCGGGCGACCGGGCCGTCGCACGGGTCGGCGCGGTCCCGCTGCTGCGCGTCGGCGCGGTCGTGGCCTGCGTCGGCCTGGCCGTGATCGTGTTCTCGCCGAGTTGGCCGGTGGCCGTGCTCGGCTTCACCGTGGTCGGCGGGGCGGTGGCCGTCATCGCGCCGCTCAGCTTCTCGGCAGCCGCCTCGGTGGCCGGCCACGGGGTGGACGAGCAGACCCGTCGCGCCCGGGTCGACGCGGTCATCGCCAGGTTCAACCAGTTCAACTACGTCGGCGGCCTGCTTGGGGCGGTGCTGACCGGCGCGGTGGGCTCGTCCAACCTGAGAATCGGGTTCGCGGTGCCGATGGTCCTCGTGCTCGCCATCGTGCCGCTCGCAGGGGCCTTCCGCTCCGAGTGAGGCTTCCACAGGCCGGCCTCGCCAACCTCTGCTAGCAGGGTTTGGCTAGATCCGGACAGGTTGCACGCTGTCCTGATTTCGGTAAGCCCTGCTAGCAGAGGTTAGGGGCGACGGCATTGGACATGGCGAAGGGCCGCCCACCCCCGAGGGGATGGACGGCCCTGCGTCGTGCCAGGTCGTGCCGGGTGGCGAAGCCTCAGGCGCCGGCCTTGGTGAAGCCAGCAGCCTCGGCGTCCTCGGCCGACTTGAACCAGAACTCGGCAACGGTCTGGTCGTACCACTGACCGTCGGCCTCGTGGTACTTGCCGGAGTCGGCGTTGCCCTTGACCGTGTAGGCCTCGTCGGGCGACGAGCCGTCCTCGTTCGCAGCGACCGCACCGGCGGGGACCTCCGCGGCCGCAGCCTCGGTGGTCTCGGTGACCTCGGCGTCGACCAGGGTCGCAGCCTCGGCGTCCTTGGCGTCGTCCTCGGCGGCCTTGGTCGCAGCCGCAGCGTCCTTGGCCTCGGCCTGCTTGGCGGAACGCTTGGTGGCGGCCTCGGCCTCCTTGACGGTCGCCTTCTTGGCCAGCGGCTCGCGGACGAGCTCGATCACGGCCATGGGGGCGTTGTCACCCTTGCGGGCGCCGATCTTGGTGATGCGCGTGTAGCCACCGTTGCGCTCGGCCATGTCGGGCGCGATCTCGGTGAACAGGCGGTGCACGACGCTCTTGTCGGACACGACCGACAGGACGCGACGACGCGCGTGCAGGTCACCGCGCTTGGCGAACGTCACGAGACGCTCGGCCAGGGGACGCAGGCGCTTGGCCTTGGCCTCGGTGGTGGTGATCGAGTCGTGCTCGAAGAGCGACGTGGCCAGGTTGGCCAGGATCAGCCGCTCGTGAGCCGGACCGCCCCCGAGACGGGGACCCTTGGTGGGGGTAGGCATGGTTCAGGTTCTCCTTGGTTGTGAGGTGGCGGGGCGGGCGAGCCCACCCGCCACCTCAGCGGCGGTTGGTCAGAGCTGCTCGTCCTCGGCCAGGGAACGGCCGTCGTCAGCGGAGTCGGCGTCGACGAAGTCGTCGTCGTAGTCGCCGTAGTTGTCGGCGATCGCGGACGGGTCGAACCCGGGCGGGCTGTCCTTGAGTGCCAGACCCATGCCGACGAGCTTGGCCTTGACCTCGTCGATCGACTTCGCACCGAAGTTGCGGATGTCGAGCAGGTCGGCCTCGCTGCGTCCCACGAGCTCACCCACGGTGTGGATGCCCTCGCGCTTGAGGCAGTTGTAGGACCGGACGGTCAGGTCGAGGTCCTCGATCGGCAGCGCCAGGTCGGCGGCCAGGGCGGCGTCGGTCGGCGACGGGCCCATGTCGATGCCCTCGGCCTCGACGTTGAGCTCACGGGCCAGGCCGAACAGCTCGACGAGCGTCTTGCCCGCAGAGGCCATGGCGTCACGGGGAGCCATCGAGTTCTTGGTCTCGACGTCGATCACCAGGCTGTTGAAGTCGGTGCGCTGCTCGACACGGGTCAGCTCCACCTTGTAGGTGACGTTGAGCACCGGGCTGTAGATGGAGTCGACCGGGATGCGGCCGATCTCCTGGTCGCCGGACTTGTTCTGCTGGGCGGAGACGTAGCCACGGCCGCGCTCGACGGTCAGCTCCATCTCGACCTTGCCCTTGCCGTTGAGCGTGGCGATGTGCAGGTCGGGGTTGTGCACCTCGACGCCGGCCGGCGGCGCGATGTCCGCGGCGGTGACCGGGCCGGAGCCCTGCTTGCGCAGGTACATCACGACCGGCTCGTCGTGCTCCGAGGAGACGACCAGGCCCTTGATGTTGAGGATGATCTCGGTGACGTCCTCCTTGACCCCGGGGATCGTGGAGAACTCGTGCAGCACACCGTCGATGCGGATGCTGGTGACCGAGGCACCCGGGATGCTCGAGAGCAGGGTGCGGCGGAGGGAGTTGCCGAGCGTGTAGCCGAAGCCGGGCTCGAGGGGCTCGATGACGAAGCGGCTGCGGTTGTCCGCAACGACCTCTTCGCTGAGCGAGGGGCGCTGTGCAATGAGCACTGGTGTGTTCCTTTCCGTCGGCGACCGCTATATGACGCCGATGAAGTGCCGATCCGATCGGCTGTCGCGACCCGCTCTGTCCGGGGCCGTGACCAAGGATGTGCACGACGGTGAGGTATGCCGCGTGGCTGGGCCACGCGGCATACCTCAGACCATCAGTTCTTCGAGTAGAGCTCGACGATCAGCTGCTCGGTGAGGATCGTGTCGATCTGCTCACGGACGGGCAGGCTGTGGATCAGGATCTGCAGCGAACCCGGGACGACCTGCAGCCAGGCCGGGGTCGGGCGCTCGCCGAAGGTCTGGCGAGCCAGCTCGATCGGGAAGGTGTTCACGGACTTGGCGCGAACGGTGATGATGTCGTACTGCTCGACGCGGTAGGACGGGACGTCCACCCGCACGCCGTTGACCTCGAAGTGGCCGTGCGTGACGAGCTGGCGAGCCGCACGACGGGTGCGGGCCAGGCCGGCGCGGTAGACCACGTTGTCCAGGCGGGACTCGAGGATCTGCAGCAGGGTCTCACCGGTCTTGCCCGAGCGGCGCGAGGCCTCCTCGTAGTAACCGCGGAACTGCTTCTCCATGACGCCGTAGGTGAAGCGAGCCTTCTGCTTCTCCTGCAGCTGGGTGAGGTACTCCTTCTCCTGCATCCGGCGACGGCCGTGCTGGCCGGGCGGGAAGGGACGGAGCTCGAAGTTCTTGTCGCCGCCGACCAGGTCGACCTTGAGGCGACGCGACTTCTTGGTGATGGGTCCGGTGTAACGGGCCATTGTTCTTATCTACCTTTCCCGTTAATCAGACGCGACGGCGCTTGGGCGGACGGACACCGTTGTGCGGCGAGGGGGTGACGTCGCTGATCGCGCCGACCTCCAGGCCCGTGGCGGTGAGGGAGCGGATCGCGGTCTCACGACCGGAGCCGGGACCCTTGACGAAGACGTCGACCTTGCGCATGCCGTGCTCCATCGCGCGGCGGGCGGCAGCCTCGGCAGCCATCTGGGCGGCGAACGGGGTCGACTTGCGCGAACCCTTGAAGCCCACCTGGCCGGCGGAGGCCCAGGAGATGACGGCACCGGTCGGGTCGGTGATCGAGATGATCGTGTTGTTGAACGTGCTCTTGATGTGAGCGTGCCCGTGGGCGACGTTCTTCTTCTCCTTGCGGCGCACCTTCTTGGCGCCCGCAGTACGGCTCTTGGGGGGCATTACTTACCAACCTTCTTCTTACCGGCGACGGTGCGCTTGGGGCCCTTGCGGGTGCGCGCATTGGTCTTGGTGCGCTGACCGCGCACCGGGAGACCGCGACGGTGACGAAGGCCCTCGTAGGAGCCGATCTCGACCTTGCGGCGGATGTCAGCGGCGATCTCACGACGGAGGTCACCCTCGTACTTGACGTTCTCGTCCAGGTAGTCACGGAGCTTGACCAGGTCCGCGTCCGTGAGGTCACGGACTCGGGTGTCAGGGCTGACACCCGTGGCGGCCAGCGCCTGCTGGGAGCGGGTGCGACCCACTCCGAAAATGTAGGTGAGAGCGACCTCGACGCGCTTTTCGCGCGGCAGGTCGACACCGACAAGACGTGCCATCTTGTGTGTTTCCTTAATGTCTCCGGAGGTCTGGAGCAGTACCGTTCCGGGCTGGTTCCCGAAGCTTTCCTCGGGGCACCGGTCCTCGGCCTCCGGGCCGGGGGTGACGTCCTGGGCTGCGTCGATGACGCCGCGCACAGGGGCCGGGTACTGCGGTCAATTCACTTGTCTGCGCTTCTCGAAGAGATGCGAGTCGTGCGGGGTTGGTGCTCTGCTCAGCCCTGGCGCTGCTTGTGGCGCAGGTTCTCGCAGATCACCATGACCCGACCGTGACGGCGGATCACCTTGCACTTGTCGCAGATCTTCTTGACGCTCGGCTGAACCTTCATAGCCTCTGCTTCAGTCGATCTGTGCCGCGGACCGATCGGCCCGCGGGTCCTGCATCAGCGGTAGCGGAAGACGATCCGGCCACGGGTCAGGTCGTACGGGCTGAGCTCCACCACCACGCGGTCCTCGGGGAGGATCCGGATGTAGTGCTGGCGCATCTTGCCCGAGATGTGAGCGAGAACCTTGTGACCGTTGGTCAGCTCAACCCGGAACATGGCGTTCGGGAGAGCCTCGACGATCGTGCCCTCGATCTCGATGACACCGTCCTTCTTGGCCATAGCCTCCACAATCTGCTGAGTCGGCCCCTCCCAGGATGGAACGGGCGCACGTGAAACCAGCACGCGAATGAAGACACACGCATGCCGACGGATCAGTCTACGTCAGACCCCCCGTGAGCACGAAATCGTGCTCGGGCAGCACCCACGTGGGAGCCCCCCGCGGTGGGTACGGCTCAGCCCAGCGGGGCGTATGCCGCGCCGAGGGCTTCCAACCGCTCCTTGCCGCCGTCGAGGGCGGTGAGGACCCAGAGGCCGGCGTCCGTCACGGCCACGGTGTTCTCCCAGTGGGCCGCGCGCGACTCGTCGTTGGTGACGACGGTCCAGTCGTCGGCGAGGACGGTCGTCTCGGCGGTGCCGAGGGTCACCATCGGCTCGATGGCCACGGTCACGCCGGAGCGCACGGTCGGCCCCTTGTCGCGGACGCGGTGGTTCGGGACCTGGGGGTCCATGTGCATCTCGGTGCCGATCCCGTGGCCGACGTAGTCCTCGACGATGCCGTAGTCCCGGCCGTCCCGCTCCCGGGCGGCCACGATGCTGTCCTCGACAGCCGCGCCCACGGCATACAGGGAGTCGCCCGCGGTGAGCGCCGCGATGCCGGCCCACATGGAGTCCTCGGTGGCGTCGATGAGCTCGAGGTCCTCGGGCCGCCCGGCGTCACGGCCGCCCACGATCACGGAGATCGCGGCGTCGCCGTGCCAGCCGTCGACGATCGCACCGCAGTCGATCGAGATCAGGTCACCCTCGGCGAGCACGCGCGAGCCGGGGATGCCGTGCACGACCTCGTGGTTGACGGAGGTGCAGAGCGTGCCAGTGAAGCCGTGGTAGCCCAGGAACGACGGCGTCGCACCGTTGCCCCGGATGTGCTCCTCGGCCAGCTCGTCGAGCTGCTTGGTCGTCATGCCCGGCCGGACCGTCTGCGCCATGAGCTGCAGGGTCTGGCCGACGACCAGTCCTGCCTTGCGCATGCGCAGGATCTGGTCGGGCGACTTCGTGTCGATGCGGGACCTGCCGAACATCAGGAAGCAGCAACCCCTTCGAGGGCGGAGGAGATGCGGTCGAACACCTCGTCGACCGAGCCCATGCCGTCGACCTGCACGAGCAGCCCGCGCGTGGAGTAGACGTCGGTGAGCGGGGCGGTCTCGCGCCGGTAGATGGCCYGCCGCTCGCGGATGACCTCTTCGGTGTCGTCCTCCCGGCCCTCGATCTGGGCTCGCTTGAGCAGGCGGTCGACCACGGCCTCCTCGTCGACGGTCAGCTCGAGCACGGCGTCGAGCTCGTGCCCGTGCTCGGCCAGGATCTGGTCGAGGGTCTCGACCTGGGCCGCCGTGCGCGGGTAGCCGTCGAGCAGGAAGCCCTGCTCGGCGTCATCCTCGAACAGCCGGTCCTTGACGATCGCGTTGGTGATGTCGTCGGTGACGTAGCCACCGGACGCGAGCACCTCCTTGACCTGCAGGCCGAGGGGGGTCTCGTTCTTGATGTTGGCGCGGAAGATGTCGCCGGTGGAGATCGCCGGGATCCCGAACGAGGAGGCGATCTGGGCAGCCTGGGTGCCCTTACCGGCACCGGGTGGGCCGAGGATGATCAAGCGCATTACCGAAGGAACCCTTCGTAGTGTCGCTGCTGGAGCTGGGACTCGATCTGCTTCACCGTCTCCAGCCCCACACCGACGATGATGAGGATGGAGGTGCCACCGAACGGGAAGTTCTGGTTGGCGCCGACGAGCACCAGTGCAACGAGCGGGATCAGCGAGATGAGGCCGAGGTAGATGGCCCCGGGAACGGTGATGCGGGTGAGCACGTAGTCGAGGTACTCGGCCGTGGGTCGCCCGGCGCGGATACCTGGGATGAAGCCTCCGTAGCGCTTCATGTTGTCGGCGACCTCGGTCGGGTTGAACGTGATCGACACGTAGAAGAACGTGAAGAACAGGATCAGCCCGATGTAGGCCACCATGTAGATCGGGTGGTCACCTCGGACGAGGTGCTGCTCGATCCACGTCACCCAGCCGGCCTGGTCGCCGGTGGTCGACCTGTTGAACTGTGCCAGCAAGGAGGGCAGCGCGAGCAGCGACGAGGCGAAGATCACGGGGATGACGCCGGCCATGTTGACCTTGAGCGGGATGTAGGTCGAGGTGCCGCCATACATCTGGCGGCCGACCTGGCGCTTGGCGTACTGCACGGGGATGCGCCGCTGGCTCTGCTCGACGAAGACGACGAGCGCGATGATGAGGAAGCCGAGCAGGATCACGCCGATGAAGACGTCCCAGCGGCCGTCCTGCTGCTGGATGGCCCACAGCGAACTGGGGAACGAGCTGGCGATCGAGGTGAAGATCAGCAGCGACATGCCGTTGCCGATGCCCTTGTCGGTGACGAGCTCGCCGAGCCACATGACGACACCGGTGCCGGCGGTCATGGTGAGCACCATGATGACCAGCGTCGGGATCGAGTCGTCGGGCAGGATGCTCGTGCACTGGGGGCCGAAGAGCGCCGAGGGGTTCTGGGCGAACGTGATCAGCGTGGAGGACTGCAGGATCGCCAGGCCGATGGTCAGGTAACGCGTGTACTGCGTCATCTTGGCCTGACCCTGCTGGCCCTCCTTCTTCAGCGCCTCGAACCGCGGGATGACCACGGTGAGGAGCTGCACGATGATGCTCGCAGTGATGTACGGCATGATCCCGAGCGCGAAGATCGACAGCTGCAGGAGCGCGCCACCACTGAAGAGGTTGGCGAGGCCGAGCACACCCGTCGTGGAGTCCGCGGTCTTGATGCAGGCCTGCACGGCGGTGTAGCTCACACCCGGCACCGGCACGTGCGAGCCGAGCCGGAAGATGATGACGATGAAGAGGGTGAACAGCAGCTTCCTGCGCAGGTCCGGCGTCTTGAACGCGCGGCTGAAGGCGGTGAGCACAGGTCCTCCTGGTGACGCGGGCCGAGGTGGCCACGCGGTGATGACGGTCAGGCAATCCTAGGCACGATACCCCGGGCATCGACCCGGTGGGTGCAACGGGCGGGAGCCCGTCGCCGTGCCCGGAGCACCCGGTGGAGCTGGATGGGGTGGTGGTTCAGGGTCCCCCGACAGGTATGCCGCGGGCTCACCGGTGAGGTGAGCCCGCGGCATACCCCCGAGCTTGGTTCCTGGTCCTCAGGCGGAGGTGACCGAGCCGCCAGCGGCCTCGATCTTCTCCTTGGCGGTGGCCGAGAACTTGTCAGCGGTCACGTTGACCTTGACGGTGATCTCGCCGGTGCCGAGCACCTTGACCGGGGAGTTGTCGCGGACCGCGCCCTTGGCCACGAGGTCGGCCACGGTCACGTCGCCACCCTCGGGGAACAGGGTGGACAGCTTGTCCAGGTTGACGACCTGGAACTCCACGCGGAACGGGTTCTTGAAGCCACGCAGCTTCGGCAGGCGCATGTGCAGCGGCATGGCGCCACCCTCGAAGCGCTCCGGAACCTGGTAGCGGGCCTTCGTGCCCTTGGTGCCGCGACCGGCGGTCTTGCCCTTGGAGCCCTCACCGCGACCCACGCGGGTCTTGGCGGTCTTGGCACCCGGGGCGGGACGCAGGTGGTGCACCTTGAGGGCAGTGCCCTCGGGCGCGGCAGCGGCCTTGGCGGCCTTCTTGTCTGCCATGGTCAGTCAACCTCCTCGACGGCAACGAGGTGCGTCACCGTCTTGACCATCCCGCGGATCTCGGGACGGTCCTCCTTGACGACGACGTCGCCAATGCGCTTCAGACCGAGGCTGCGCAGCGTGTCACGCTGGTTCTGCTTGCCGCCGATCTCGGAACGGGTCTGGGTCACCTTCAGACGTGCCATCACGCACCAGCCTTTGCGGCCTCGCGGCCAGCGGCCTGGGCGCGCAGCATGGCTGCCGGGGCGACCTGGTCGACCGGCAGGCCACGGCGCGCGGCCACGGCCTCGGGACGCTCGAGGCCACGCAGGGCCGCGACCGTCGCGTGGACGATGTTGATGGCGTTGTCCGAGCCCAGGGACTTGGACAGGACGTCGTGGATGCCGGCGCACTCGAGCACCGCACGCACCGGGCCACCGGCGATGACACCGGTACCGGGGGCGGCGGGACGGAGCATGACGACACCGGCGGCAGCCTCACCCTGGATGGGGTGCGGGATGGTGCCCTGGATGCGCGGGACCTTGAAGAACTGCTTCTTGGCCTCCTCGACACCCTTGGCGATCGCCGCGGGGACTTCCTTGGCCTTGCCGTAGCCGACGCCGACGGTGCCGTCGCCGTCACCCACCACCACGAGGGCGGTGAAGGAGAAGCGGCGGCCACCCTTGACGACCTTCGCGACGCGGTTGATGGTCACCACGCGCTCGACGTACTGGCTCTTCTCGGCCTGGTCACGACCGCCGTCGCGACGGTTGTCACGACCGCCACGGCGGTCGCCACGCTCGCCGCGGGCGTTGTCGCCACCGACGGCTCCAGTGCCTCGACGCTGGGGTCCGGGCATCAGATGTTCCTCATCTCAGTAACAGTCATGGTGGTCACAGGGCCAGACCACCCTCGCGGGCGCCTTCGGCGATCGCGGCGATGCGGCCGTGGTACTTGTTGCCGCCACGGTCGAAGACGACCGCCTCGACACCGGCACTCTTGGCGCGCTCGGCGAGCAGCTCGCCGACCTTGCGGGCCTTGGCGGTCTTGTCACCGTCGAAGGAACGCAGGTCCGCCTCCATGGTGGAGGCCGACGCCACGGTCTTGCCGATCGTGTCGTCCACGATCTGCACGAACACGTGGCGGCTCGACCGCGACACGACCAGACGGGGACGCGCGGTGGTACCGGCGACCTTCTTGCGCAGGCGCAGGTGGCGACGTCCGCGTGCAGCAGACTTCCCCTTGGCGCGCTTGACGATCATTGCCATGGCTTACTTACCAGCCTTTCCGACCTTGCGACGGATCTGCTCGCCCGCGTAGCGAACGCCCTTGCCCTTGTACGGGTCGGGCTTGCGCAGCTTGCGGATGTTCGCGGCGACCTCGCCGACCAGCTGCTTGTCGATGCCCTGGACCGCGAAGCGGGTGGGGTTCTCGACAGCGAAGGAGATGCCCTCGGGGGCCTCCACGGTGATGGAGTGCGAGTAGCCCAGCGCGAACTCGAGGTTCCCGCCCTTGTTGGCCACGCGGTAACCCGTGCCGTGGATCTCCATCTTCTTCTCGTAGCCCTCGGTGACACCGAGGACCATGTTGTTGATGAGCGACCTGGTCAGGCCGTGCAGCGCACGGGACTGACGCTCGTCGTTCGGGCGCTTGACCTCGAGGCCGGCGTCGCCCTTCTCAACGGTGATCGGCTCAGCCACCACGTGGGAGAGCTCACCCTTGGGGCCCTTCACCTTGACGGCCTGGCCGTCGATGGTGATGTCGACGCCACTCGGGATGGCGACCGGGAGTCGTCCGATTCGCGACATGTCGAATCCCCTTACCAGACGTAGGCGAGGACTTCCCCGCCCACACCCTTGGTCGCGGCCTGGCGGTCCGTGAGGAGGCCAGACGAGGTGGAAATGATGGCCACACCGAGCCCGCCGAGCACCTTGGGAAGGTTGGTCGACTTGGCGTAGACACGCAGACCGGGCTTGGAGACGCGGCGCACGCCAGCGATGGAACGCTCGCGGTTGGGGCCGTACTTCAGCTCGACGGTCAGCGTCTTGCCGACCTCGGCGTCCTCGACGGTCCAGCCGGCGATGTAACCCTCGGCCTGCAGGATCTCGGCGATGTGGGACTTCAGCTTGGAAAACGGCATGGAGACTGCGTCGTGGTGCGCCGAGTTGGCGTTCCGGACGCGGGTCAACATGTCCGCAATCGGGTCAGTCATGGTCATGGGCTTCTCCGCCCTCTCTCACCGTGGTTTCGCTGGCCCGCGGGAGCGGGGCGACCTGCGATGTAGAAAAGTTCAATGGTGGGTGTGGGGGTCTTACCAGGAGCTCTTGGTGACACCGGGCAGCTCGCCGCGGTGAGCCATCTCGCGCACGCAGATACGGCACAGGCCGAACTTGCGGTAGACCGAGTGGGGACGGCCGCAGCGCTGGCAGCGCGTGTAGGCGCGAACCTTGAACTTCGGCTTCTTGTTGGCCTTGTTGACCAGGGCGGTCTTCGCCATGTCAGTTCTCCTTGAAGGGGAAGCCGAGCGCCTTGAGCAGGGCGCGGCCCTCGTCGTCGTTGGTGGCCGTGGTCACCACGGTGATGTCCATGCCACGCACGCGGTCGATGCGGTCCTGGTCGATCTCGATGAACATCGACTGCTCGGTGAGACCGAAGGTGTAGTTGCCCTTGCCGTCGAACTGCTTGGGCGACAGACCACGGAAGTCACGGATACGGGGCAGGGCCACCGACACCAGACGGTCGAGGAACTCCCACATGCGGTCGCCGCGCAGCGTGGTGTGCGCACCGATCGGCATGCCCTCGCGCAGCTTGAACTGCGCGATGGACTTGCGGGCCTTGGTGACCAGGGGCTTCTGACCGGTGATGGCCGAGAGGTCCTTGATCGCGCCCTCGATGAGCTTGGCGTCCTTGGCGGCGTCACCAACACCCATGTTGACGACGACCTTGACGACGCCGGGCACCTGCATGACGTTCTCGTAGCCGAACTGCTCGCGCAGCTGACCCTTGATCTCGTCGGCGTAGCGCGTCTTGAGGCGCGGCGACGAGGTGACGGTTGCGGTTTCAGTCATGTCTTTCACAGGTCCTTGCCCGAGCGCACCGCAACGCGGGTGCGGGTGGCCTTGTCGCGGCCGTTGCGCTCGACGGTCTCGACCCGGGTCTTGATCCGGGTCGGCTTCTTCTCGGACGGGTCGACGATCGCCACGTTGCTCACGTGGATCGGGGCCTCCTGGACAACGAGCCCACCGGTACGGCTGCCGCGAGCGGTCTGGCCGGCCTTGGTGTGGCGGGTCACGCGGTTGACACCCTCGACGAGCACGCGCTCGGTCTCGGTGTAGACGGCGATGACCTTGCCCTGCTTGGCCTTGTCCTTGCCCGTGAGGACCTGGACGAGGTCGCCCTTCTTGATCTTCATCTTCTTCGCAGCCATGGCTCAGAGCACCTCCGGCGCGAGCGAAATGATCTTCATGAACTTCTTCTCACGCAGCTCACGACCCACCGGGCCGAAGATGCGGGTGCCACGAGGGTCGCCGTCGCCCTTGAGGATGACCGCGGCGTTCTCGTCGAACTTGATGTAGCTGCCGTCGGCGCGACGACGCTCCTTGGTGGTGCGCACGATGACAGCCTTGACGACATCGCCCTTCTTGACGTTGCCGCCGGGGATGGCGTCCTTGACGGCGGCGACGATGACGTCACCGATGCCGGCGTAACGACGACCCGAGCCACCGAGAACACGGATGCACAGGATTTCCTTGGCACCAGTGTTGTCGGCGACGCGCAGTCGCGACTCCTGCTGGATCACTTCTCACTCCTACTCGTCGTGCTGGTTCTCACCCTCGCGGGCGAGCCTTGCCGAACTGACTGCCTGGTTGGCAGATGGGATTGCCTGACGGCAGTGGCTTACTTGGCCTTCTCGAGGATCTCGACCACACGCCAGCGCTTCGTGGCGGACAGCGGACGGGTCTCCATGATCAGCACGCGGTCGCCGACACCGGCGGCGTTCTGCTCGTCGTGGGCCTTGACCTTGCTGGAACGACGGATGACCTTGCCGTAGAGCGCGTGCTTGACGCGGTCCTCGACCTCGACCACGACGGTCTTGTCCATCTTGTCGCTCACCACGTACCCCTGACGGGTCTTGCGGTAGTTGCGGTCTGCAGCCGTCACGGCCTCTTCCTTCACGTGCTTGCTCATGCCGACTTCTCCGTGCTCGTGGTGGGCCCACCGATGCCGAGCTCACGCTCGCGCAGCTCGGTGTAGATGCGGGCGATGTCCTTGCGGACCGCGCGCAGCCGGCCGTGGTTGTCCAGCTGACCGGTGGCGGACTGGAACCGGAGGTTGAACAGCTCCTCCTTGGCCTTGCGGAGCTCGTCGACCAGGCGGTCCTCGTCGAAGCCACGCAGGCTCTCCGAGGTCAGGTCCTTGGATCCGACTGCCATCAGATGTCACCACCCTCACGCCGAACGAAGCGGCACTTCATGGGGAGCTTGTGCATCGCCAGACGCATGGCCTCACGGGCGACCTCTTCGGACACACCGGACACCTCGAACATCACGCGACCAGGCTTGATGTTGGCGATCCACCACTCGGGGGAACCCTTACCGGAACCCATGCGGGTCTCGGCGGGCTTCTTGGTCAGCGGGCGGTCGGGGTAGATGTTGATCCACACCTTTCCGCCACGCTTCATGTAACGCGTCATCGCAATACGAGCGGACTCGATCTGACGGTTGGTGACGTAGGCGGGCTCGAGGGCCTGGATGCCGTAGTCGCCGAACGCGATCTTGGTGCCACCCTTGGCAGCCCCGGAGCGACCCGGGTGGTGCTGCTTGCGGTGCTTGACTCGACGAGGAATCAACATGTCAGGACTGCTCTCCCTCAGTGCTGGCGGCGGTGGCCTCCACGGCGGGCGCCTCAGCAGCAACGGTCTCGGTGGCGGCCTCCGGACGCTCGCGACGAGCGCGGGCGGGACGGTCGGCGCCGTCACGACGCGGGCCACGGCTCGGGCGCGGCGCAGCAGCCTGCTGCTGGGCCAGCTCGCGAGCGGTGACGTCACCCTTGTAGATCCACACCTTGACGCCGATGCGGCCGAAGGTGGTGCGGGCCTCGTAGAAGCCGTAGTCGATCTGCGCACGCAGCGTGTGCAGGGGGACGCGACCCTCGCGGTAGAACTCGGTGCGGGACATCTCCGCGCCGCCGAGGCGACCGGACACCTGGACACGGATGCCCTTGGCGCCGGCGCGGGTGGCGGACTGCATGCCCTTGCGCATGGCGCGACGGAACGACACACGCGCCGAGAGCTGCTCGGCGATGCCCTGGGCGACCAGCTGGCTGTCGATCTCGGGGTTCTTGACCTCGAGGATGTTCAGCTGCACCTGCTTGCCCGTGAGCTTCTCGAGCTCGCCACGGATGCGGTCGGCCTCGGCGCCGCGACGACCGATGACGATGCCGGGACGCGCGGTGTGGATGTCCACACGGACGCGGTCACGGGTGCGCTCGATCTCGACGCGGGAGATGCCGGCCCGCTCCATGCCCTCGGACATGAGCTTGCGGATGGCGACGTCTTCCTTGACGTAATCTCGGTAGCGCTGACCCTCCTTGGTGGAGTCAGCGAACCAGCGGCTCTTGTGCTCGGTGGTGATACCGAGGCGGAAGCCGTGCGGGTTGACCTTCTGACCCATTAGCGGGTGCCTCCCTTGGTGGTCTTCGGCGTGACGACCACGGTGATGTGGCTGGTGCGCTTGTTGATGCGGGCCGCGCGGCCCTGGGCACGCGGGCGGAACCGCTTCATCGTCGGGCCCTCGTCCACGAACGCAGCGCTGATGACCAGGTTGCGCTCGTCGAAGGCCTCGGAGGCCTTGTCGGCCTTGACCCGGGCGTTCGCGATGGCGCTCTCGAGCACCTTCTGGATCGGCTCCGACGCGGACTGCGGCGCGAACTGCAGCACGGCAACGGCCTCGACGGCCTGCTTGCCGCGGATGAGGTCCACGATGCGCCGGGCCTTCTGGGGCGTGACGCGGACGTGCCGCGCGCTCGCCTTGGCTTCCATCACGTTGTCCTTGTTCTCGGTGGAGGCGGCCATCAGCGACGACGCCCCTTCTTGTCGTCCTTCACGTGACCCTTGAACGTGCGGGTCGGCGCGAACTCACCGAGCTTGTGGCCGACCATCGACTCGGTGACGAACACCGGGACGTGCTTGCGGCCGTCGTGCACGGCGAGGGTGTGACCGAGCATGTCCGGACTGATGACCGAACGGCGCGACCACGTCTTGATGACGTTCTTCGAACCCGCTTCGTTCTGGACGTCCACCTTCTTCTGGAGGTGGTCGTCGATGAAGGGGCCCTTCTTCAGACTGCGAGGCATGTTTCCAGGCTCCTATCAGCGCTTCTTGCCAGTGCGGCGGCGACGAACGATGAGCTTGTCGCTGGGCTTGCCGGGGCGACGGGTGCGGCCCTCGGCCTGACCCCACGGGCTGACCGGGTGACGACCACCGGAGGTCTTGCCCTCGCCACCACCGTGCGGGTGGTCGACCGGGTTCATGGCGACACCACGGACGGTCGGGCGCTTGCCCTTCCAGCGCATGCGGCCGGCCTTGCCCCAGTTGATGTTGGACTGCTCGGCGTTGCCCACCTCACCGACCGTGGCGCGGCAGCGCAGGTCGACGTTGCGGATCTCACCGGACGGCATGCGCAGCTGGGCGTAGGGGCCGTCCTTGGCGACGAGCTGCACACGGACACCAGCCGAACGGGCGATCTTCGCGCCGCCACCGGGCTTGAGCTCGACGGCGTGGATGACCGTACCGGTCGGGATGTTGCGCAGCGGCAGGCTGTTGCCGGGCTTGATGTCGGCGGCCGGGCCGTTCTCGATGTTGGCGCCCTGCTCCAGGCCCTTGGGGGCCAGGATGTAGCGCTTCTCGCCGTCGGCGTAGTGCAGCAGCGCGATACGGGCGGTGCGGTTGGGGTCGTACTCGATGTGAGCGACCTTGGCCGGCACGCCGTCCTTGTCGTGACGACGGAAGTCGATCACGCGGTAGGCGCGCTTGTGGCCACCACCGATGTGACGCGTCGTGATGCGGCCGTTGCTGTTGCGCCCGCCGGACTTGGTCAGTGGACGGACCAGCGACTTCTCCGGCGTGGAGCGCGTGACCTCGACGAAGTCGGCAACGCTGGAGCCACGACGGCCAGGCGTCGTCGGCTTGTACTTGCGGATACCCATGTTCGTAATCCCTTACGTCTCTTCAGCGTTCGCGTCAGGCGCCGGCACCGAAGATGTCGATCGTGCCCTCGCGGAGGGTGACGATCGCACGCTTGGTGTCCTTGCGCTTGCCGATGCCGAACCGGGTGCGGCGGGTCTTGCCGACACGGTTGAGGGTGTGGACGGAGTCGACCTTGACGTCGAAGATGCGCTCGATCGCGATCTTGATCTCGGTCTTGTTGGCGCGGGGGTCGACGATGAAGGTGTACTTGCCCTGGTCGAGCAGCGAGTACGACTTCTCCGACACGACGGGCGCGATCAGGATGTCGCGCGGGTCCTTGCCAGCAGCGAGGGTGCTCACTTCGTCTCCTCCTCAGCCACGTCCTGGGCGGCTTCGCCACCGGCAGGGACGAAACCAGCAGCCGCGGCGGCATCCGCAGTGCGGAACCAGACCTCGGCGATGGTCGCGTCGTACCAGCGGGAGCCGGGAACGTGGTACTTCATCGAGTCCTTGTTGCCCTTGACGTCGAAGCCCTCGGGGGCCGAGCCGTCTTCGAGCGCAGCGGCCGAGTCGGGGCCGAAGCCACCGTCGGCAGCGTCCGTGTCGACCAGGGTGGCCGGCTCGGCAGCCTTCGCGGGCTTGTCGGCCTTGGCGGGCTTGTCCGCCTTCGCGACCTTGTCGGCCTTGGCCGGCTTGTCCGCCTTGGCGACCTTCTCGGCCTTCGCAGGCTTGTCGGCCTTCGCAGGCTTGTCAGCCTTGGCGACCTTGGCTGGGGCGTCCACGACGACCTCGGTCTCGGCGGCGACGACGGCCCCACCCACCGGCTGCACCTTGTTGACGAACGCGTCGAGCGCGGAGGTCGTGAAGACCACGTCGTCGGCGCAGAGCACGTCGTAGGTGTTGAGCTGGTCGGCGGCGAGCACGTGCACGCCGTCGAGGTTGCGGACCGACTTCATCGACACGAGGTCGCTGCGGTCGAGCACCACGAGCAGGTTCGGACGGTCGGTCAGACCGGCGAGGATGGCCAGCGCGTCCTTGGTGGACGGGGCGTCACCGGTGACGAGCGAGTCGACCACGTGGACGCGGTCGTGACGGGCCCGGTCGGAGAGGGCGCCACGCAGGGCGGCGGCCTTCATCTTCTTGGGGGTGCGCTGGGCGTAGTCACGCGGCTGCGGGCCGTGGACGACGCCACCACCGGCGAACTGCGGCGCACGGGTCGAGCCCTGACGGGCGCGGCCGGTGCCCTTCTGGCGGTAGGGCTTGCGGCCACCACCGCGGACCTCGCCGCGGGTCTTGGTGGAGTGCGTGCCCTGACGCGCAGCGGCCAGCTGGGCCACGACGACCTGGTGGATCAGCGGCACGTTGACCTGCACGTCGAAGATCTCGGCGGGCAGCGTGGCTTCAGTACGCGTAGACATCAGCGTCCCTTCGCGGCCGTGCGGACGAGGACGGTGCCGCCGCGGGGGCCGGGAACGGCACCCTTGACGAGCAGCAGACCCTTGTCGGTGTCCACGGCGTGGATCTCGAGGTTCTGGGTGGTCTGGCGCACGCCGCCCATGCGGCCGGCCATCTTCATTCCCTTGAAGACGCGACCCGGGGTGGCGCAGCCACCGATCGAGCCCGGCTTGCGGTGGTTCTTGTGCGCACCGTGCGAGGACGAGACGCCGTGGAAGCCGTGACGCTTCATGACACCGGCGAAGCCCTTGCCCTTGGTGGTGCCCGTGACGTCGATCTCCTGGCCGGCCTCGAAGGCCTCCACGGTGATCTCCTGGCCGAGCGCGTACTCGGTGGCGTCAGCGGTGCGCAGCTCGACGAGGTGGCGGCGAGGAGTCACGCCAGCCTTCTCGAAGTGGCCGGTGAGGGGCTTGGTCACCTTGCGCGGGTCGATCGCGCCGAACGCGATCTGCACAGCGGCATATCCGTCGGTCTCGGCGGCGCGAACCTGCGTGACGACGCAGGGGCCCGCCTCGATGACGGTGACGGGGACGAGCCGGTTGTCGGCGTCCCACACCTGGGTCATGCCGAGCTTCTTGCCCAGCACACCCTTCACAGTCTTGGTAGCAGTCATTTCGTCAGCCTCAGAGCTTGATCTCGATGTTGACGTCAGCCGGCAGGTCGAGACGCATCAGCGAGTCGACGGCCTTGGGCGTCGGGTCGATGATGTCGATGAGGCGCTTGTGGGTGCGCATCTCGAAGTGCTCGCGGCTGTCCTTGTACTTGTGGGGCGAACGGATGACCACGAAGACGTTCTTCTCCGTGGGCAGCGGCACGGGGCCAACCACCGTCGCACCGGCACGGGTCACCGTGTCGACAATCTTGCGCGCCGAGTTGTCGATGACCTCGTGGTCATACGACTTCAGTCGGATGCGGATCTTCTGTCCCGCCATCTCCGTTACGTCTCTCTCTCGCCGAACATCTAGCATGTGGCCGCCTCTGCTGACCTCCGACCCCCGCGGTCGGGTGTGTCGCACCCGCTTCGCGGCCCGACGACATGCGTTTCCACGCAGATCGTGCGGATCATTCGGAAGTCCGGCAGAGCCGGGGCTTGCGCTTCCCTGGAGTGTCGCCCCGTGCGTGGGAGCACGGTTCGAGGTGTGGCACCGGGGGTGGCGGAGACGACATGGGTCGTCGCCGCGCGTCAAGCAACCGCTCCAGTGTGCCAGAGGCGGTGGCGACCTACCAAATCGAGGCCGGGGCACCCGGCATACCCGCGCAGGTGGCGCGTCGCGCCTGCCGCGAGCAGCCCGTATGCCGTGCCACGGCGCGGCCCCGGACGCGGGAGACCCCGGTCCCCGACGCTCCCCCACGGGCAGAGCCGCGGTGGCAGGATCGCGGCATGACGACGCCGTCGACCACTCCGGCCGGCCCCGGCCGCGCCCGGCAGGGACTCATCTACCGGGCGGGGGTCCTGGGACACCGACCCCAGGTGCCCACCGACTTCGCCGAGCTCGAGCGCCGGGCCGAGCAGTGCATGTCTCCCAGGGCGTGGGCCTACGTCGCGGGCGGCGCCGGCGAGGGCGCGACGATGCGGGCCAACCGTGCGGCCTTCGAGCGGTGGCAGATCGTCCCCCGGATGCTCCCCGGGGCGACCCGGCGCGACCTCGCCGCCACCGTGCTGGGGCAGCCGCTGCCCACCCCGCTGCTGCTCGCCCCCATCGGCGCGGCCGGCCTGGCCCACGCCGACAGCGACGTGCTCATCGGGCGGGCCGCCGCGCAGGCCGGCGTGCCGTACGTCATCTCCAACCAGGGCTGCGCGCCGATGGAGGAGGTCGCCGAAGCCATGGGCGACGCGCCCCGCTGGTTCCAGCTGTACTGGTCGACCGACGAGCGGCTGGTCGACAGCCTGCTCGCCCGGGCTGCCGCCATCGACGCGGGGGCCGTGGTCGTCACGCTGGACACGACGATGCTCGGCTGGCGGCCGCAGGACCTCAACCTGGGCAGCCTGCCGTTCTCGCAGGGCGTCGGGATCGCGCAGTACACCTCCGACCCACGCTTCCGCGAGATCGTGGCTGAGCGGGTGGCCGAGAAGGCGGCGCTCGAGGGCCGCGACGACGTGAAGGTGACCCTCGCCGCGATCCGGTCGCTGCTGTCGATCAGCCGGGAGCACCCCGGTGACCTGCGCTCCAACCTGCGCTCACCCGAACCCAGAGCCGCCGTCGAGACGTTCCTCGACATCTACTCCAACCCGGGGCTCACGTGGGAGCAGCTGGGCACCCTGCGCGACCGCACCGAGCTGCCGATCGTCATCAAGGGGATCCTGCACCCCGAGGACGCCCAGCGGGCGGTCGACGCCGGGGCGTCGGGCATCGTCGTGAGCAACCACGGCGGACGGCAGGTCGACGGAGCCGTGGCCTCGCTGGACGCGCTGCCGGGCGTCCGCTCGGCCGTGGGCCCGGACACCACCGTGATCCTCGACAGCGGCGTGCGCACGGGGTCCGACGTCGTCAAGGCCCTCGCGCTCGGGGCCGACGCCGTCGCCCTCGGGCGGCCCTACGTCTACGGACTCGCCCTCGCGGGGGCCGAGGGCGTCCGCGACGTCATCGCCAACGTCCTCGCCGAGCTCGACCTCACCCTGGGGCTGTCCGGGGTGACCTCGGTGGCAGCCCTGTCCCCCGACCTGCTGCAGCCCACGCCCCGCTGACCCGGCCACGCGGCATACCGGACAAGCAGGAGGGCCCCACAGCCGAAGCTGTGGGGCCCTCCTGGTGATGCTGGTGTGTCAGATCACCGGTGACGAAGTCGCCGAATGTTACTTGGTGATCTTGGTGACGCGGCCGGCGCCGACGGTGCGGCCTCCCTCGCGGATGGCGAACTTGAGGCCCTCCTCCATCGCGATCGGCTGGATGAGCTCGACGTTCATCTCGGTGTTGTCACCGGGCATGACCATCTCGGTGCCCTCGGGCAGCGAGACGACGCCGGTCACGTCCGTGGTGCGGAAGTAGAACTGCGGGCGGTAGTTGTCGTAGAACGGCGTGTGACGGCCGCCCTCATCCTTGGACAGGATGTAGACGTTGGCCTCGAAGTTCGTGTGCGGGGTGATGGAACCCGGCTTCACGATGACCTGGCCACGCTCGACGTCCTCGCGCTTGGTGCCACGAAGGAGCAGGCCGACGTTCTCGCCAGCGCGACCCTCGTCGAGGAGCTTGCGGAACATCTCGACACCGGTGACGGTGGTCTTGGCCGGCGGGCCGGTGTGGATGCCGACGATCTCGACCTCCTCGTTGACCTTGAGGACACCGCGCTCGATGCGACCGGTGACGACGGTGCCACGACCGGTGATCGTGAACACGTCCTCCACGGGCATGAGGAACGGCTTGTCGATCTCGCGCTCCGGCTCGGGGATCGCGGTGTCGACGGCGTCCATGAGCTCGAGGACCGACTTGCCCCACTCCTCGTCGCCCTCGAGCGCCTTCAGCGCCGAGACCTTGACGACCGGCAGGTCGTCACCGGGGAACTCGTAGGAGGACAGCAGCTCGCGGACCTCCATCTCGACGAGCTCGAGGATCTCCTCGTCGTCGACCATGTCGGCCTTGTTGAGCGCCACGACGATGTAGGGAACGCCGACCTGGCGGGCCAGGAGGACGTGCTCCTTCGTCTGCGGCATGGGGCCGTCCGTGGCCGCGACCACGAGGATGGCGCCGTCCATCTGCGCCGCACCCGTGATCATGTTCTTCACGTAGTCCGCGTGCCCGGGGCAGTCGACGTGGGCGTAGTGACGGCCCTCGGTCTGGTACTCGATGTGCGCGATGGAGATGGTGATACCGCGCTGCTTCTCCTCGGGCGCCTTGTCGATGTCGTCGAACGCGAACTGCGGGTTCAGGTCCGGGTACTTGTCGTGCAGGACCTTGGAAATCGCAGCCGTCAGCGTCGTCTTACCGTGGTCGATGTGACCAATGGTGCCGATGTTGACGTGCGGCTTAGTCCGCTCGAACTTTGCCTTCGCCACTTGATGTCCTCCTCAGGACTCTTCTTGGTGAAACGCCTTACGACCTGACGGGCGTGGCGCGGATTGTGGGGGTGGTGCTGGGTGGTGCTTGTCGTGCTGCTCGCGGTGCCGACCGGTAATGCTACCGGTCACTCACCACGGGTCTTCTTGATGATCTCCTCGGCCACAGCCTTGGGGACCTCGGCGTAGGAGTCAAACTCCATCGAGTAGTTGGCCCGGCCCTGGGTCTTCGACCGCAGGTCGCCGACGTAGCCGAACATCTCCGAGAGCGGGACCAGGCCGCGCACGACCTTGGCGCCACTGATGTCCTCCATGGCCTGGATCTGGCCACGGCGGGAGTTGATGTCGCCGATGACGTCGCCCATGTAGTCCTCGGGCGTCCGCACCTCGACGGCCATCATCGGCTCGAGCAGCACGGGGTCGGCCTTGCGGACGGCCTCCTTGAGCGCCATGGAACCGGCGATCTTGAACGCCATCTCCGAGGAGTCGACGTCGTGGTAGGCGCCGTCGAGCAGCGAGGCCTTGATCCCCACCAGCGGGTAGCCGGCGAGCACGCCGTACTGCATGGCGTCCTGGATACCGGCGTCGACCGACGGGATGTACTCGCGCGGGATACGGCCACCAGTGACCTTGTTCTCGAACTCGTACAGCTCGCCCGACTCGGTGGTGTCCAGCGGCTCGATGCTGATCTGCACCTTCGCGAACTGGCCGGAGCCACCGGTCTGCTTCTTGTGGGTGTAGTCGTACTTCTCCACGGTGCGGCGGATCGTCTCGCGGTAGGCCACCTGCGGCTTGCCGACGTTGGCCTCGACCTTGAACTCGCGCTTCATGCGGTCCACGAGGATGTCCAGGTGGAGCTCGCCCATGCCGGCGATGATCGTCTGGCCGGTCTCCTCGTCGTGGTGGACCTGGAAGGTCGGGTCCTCGGCGGAGAGCTTCTGGATGGCCGTGGAGAGCTTCTCCTGGTCACCCTTGGTCTTGGGCTCGATGGCCACCTGGATGACCGGGTCCGGGAACGTCATCGACTCGAGCACGATCTGCTCGTTCGGGTCGCTCAGGGTGTCGCCGGTGGTGGTGTCCTTGAGGCCGATCGCCGCGTAGATGTGACCCGCGAGGGCCTCGTCGACGGGGTTCTCCTTGTTGGCGTGCATCTGGAACAGCTTGCCGATGCGCTCCTTGCGGCCCTTGGTCGTGTTGACGACGGCGGAGCCGGCGGAGATCTGGCCGGAGTAGACGCGGATGAAGGTCAGCGTGCCGAAGAACGGGTGCGAGGCGACCTTGAAGGCCAGGGCCGAGAACGGCTCGTCCTTGCTCGGCTTGCGCGTCATCTCGACCTCCTCGTTGCCCGGCTTGTGGCCGACCATCGGGGGGACGTCGAGCGGCGACGGCAGGTAGTCGACGACAGCGTCGAGCATCGGCTGCACACCGCGGTTCTTGAACGCGGAGCCGCACAGGATCGGGTAGAGCTCGGAGTTGACCGTGAGCTTGCGGATCGCGCCCTTGATCTCCTCCGGCGTCAGCTCCTCGCCACCGAGGTACTTCTCCATGAGGACGTCGTCGGACTCGGCGACGCGCTCGACGAGGTGGTGGCGGTACTCCTCCACCTTCTCGAGCATGTCGGCCGGGATCTCCTGGATCTCGTACTTGGCACCCATGGTGACGTCACCCTTGGCGTCACCGGGCCACACGAGCGCGCGACGGTAGATGAGGTCGACGACACCGACGAAGTCGTTCTCGGAGCCGATCGGCAGCTGGAGCACGAGGGGCTCGGCGCCGAGGCGGTCCTTGATGGTGTCGACGGTGAAGTAGAAGTCCGCGCCCAGCTTGTCCATCTTGTTGACGAACGCGATGCGGGGGACGTCGTACTTGTCGGCCTGACGCCACACGGTCTCGGACTGGGGCTCGACGCCCTCCTTGCCGTCGAACACGGCGACGGCACCGTCGAGGACGCGCAGCGAGCGCTCGACCTCGACCGTGAAGTCCACGTGACCGGGGGTGTCGATGATGTTGATCTGGGTGCCCTCCCAGAAGGAGGTCACGGCGGCAGACGTGATCGTGATGCCGCGCTCCTTCTCCTGCTCCATCCAGTCGGTGGTCGAGGCACCGTCGTGGGTCTCACCGATCTTGTGGTTGACACCGGTGTAGAAGAGGATGCGCTCCGTCGTCGTCGTCTTGCCGGCGTCGATGTGCGCCATGATGCCGATGTTGCGGACCTTGGTCAGGTCCGTCAGGACGTCGAGTGCCAATGTAATTGCTCTCATCTCGCTCGTTGCGGAAGTACTGCGTTGCGGTCGTTCCGACCGCGAGGGGGTATGCCGTCCGCTCGAGCGAGCGGACGGCACACCTCGCTGTCACCAGCGGTAGTGCGCGAAGGCCTTGTTGGACTCGGCCATCTTGTGGGTGTCCTCGCGACGCTTCACCGCGGCGCCGAGGCCGTTGGACGCGTCGAGGATCTCGTTCATGAGGCGCTCGGTCATGGTCTTCTCACGACGCTGACGCGAGTAGCCGACCATCCAGCGCAGGGCCAGGGTCGTGGCGCGGTTGGGCTTGACCTCGACCGGGACCTGGTAGGTCGCACCGCCGACGCGGCGGGACTTGACCTCGAGCGTCGGACGGATGTTGTCGAGCGCGCGCTTGAGGGTGGCCACCGGGTCGGTGCCCGTCTTTTCGCGGCAGCCCTCGAGGGCGCCGTAGACGATGGTCTCGGCGATGGACTTCTTGCCATCGAGGAGGATCTTGTTGACCAGCTGGGTCACCAGCGGGGACTGGTAGACCGGGTCGACGACGAGGGGGCGCTTCGGCGCGGGTCCCTTGCGAGGCATTACTTCTTCTCCATCTTCGCGCCGTAGCGGGAACGGGCCTGCTTGCGGTTCTTGACACCCTGGGTGTCGAGCGAGCCGCGCACGATCTTGTAGCGCACGCCGGGGAGGTCCTTCACACGACCGCCACGCACGAGCACGATGGAGTGCTCCTGCAGGTTGTGGCCGACGCCGGGGATGTAGGCCGTGACCTCGATGCCGCTGGTGAGGCGCACACGGGCGACCTTGCGCAGGGCAGAGTTCGGCTTCTTGGGGGTGGTGGTGTACACACGCGTGCACACGCCACGGCGCTGGGGCGAGCCCTTGAGGGCAGGAGTCTTGGTCTTGGTGACCTTGTCCTGACGCCCCTTGCGCACAAGCTGGTTGATCGTAGGCAACCTGTTCTCCGTACGTAGTTGATGTTCTGCACCGTCGGACCGCAGTCCTCGGGCACTCCTTGGTGTGGTCGCTCCGCCGACCCCCGCACTCGGGTGTGTCGTGCTCGGCGCTCTCCCCTGCACTCTCCACGCACAGACCCTGGGTCAAGACCCGGAGGTTCGTGGTGGATTGCCCGGCGAGAGGTGGTGCTGGTGCTGGCGGACCGTCTCGGTCGCCCACTCCAGCGGGCATGCCTGAGCGGACCTCAGACACAGTGTTCAAAGATACCGCCTGCGTGGTGGCCCACCAAATCGGTGCGGACCGGCCATGACCGCCCGACCACCCCCCGGCCGACGCCACAGGGCGGGTAGGCCGCGTGGTGACCACGCGGCATACCCGCCCTGTGAGCGGTGTGGGCCGAGCCCGGGTTGCCCCGGGGCTCAGTCCATGCGGTCCAGACCGAGCTCGGCGTCGTCGAGGCGGATGGCCTCGCCGGAGCCCGGGCCGAACACCGGGTAGTCGTACTCGTAGCTCGGCATGGTGTACATCGCGGCCTTCGCCTCTTCGGTGGGCTCGACCTTGATGTTGCGGTAGCGCGGGAGACCCGTGCCGGCCGGGATGAGCTTTCCGAGGATGACGTTCTCCTTGAGGCCCAGCAGCGGGTCGCTCTTGGCGTTCATCGCAGCCTCGGTCAGCACGCGGGTCGTCTCCTGGAAGGAGGCGGCCGACAGCCACGAGTCCGTGGCCAGCGAGGCCTTGGTGATGCCCATCAGCTCGGGACGACCCGAGGCCGGGCGACCACCCTCGGAGACGACGCGACGGTTCTCGGTCTCGAACCGGCCACGCTCGGCCAGCTCACCCGGGAGCAGGTCGGCATCGGCGGACTCGATGATCGTGATGCGTCGCAGCATCTGGCGGACGATGACCTCGATGTGCTTGTCGTGGATCGACACACCCTGCTGGCGGTAGACGTGCTGGACCTCGTCGACCAGGTGCATCTGCACGGCGCGCGGGCCGAGGATGCGAAGGACCTGCTTGGGGTCGATCGAACCCTGCGTCAGGCGGTGCCCGACCTCGACGTGGTCGCCGTCGGCGACCAGCAGACGGGCGCGCTTGCTCACCGGGTAGGCGTGCTCCTCGGAGCCGTCGTCCGGCGTCAGCATGATGCGACGCGTCTTGTCGGTGTCCTCGATGCTGACCCGACCGGTCGCCTCGGCGATCGGGGCCACACCCTTGGGGGTGCGGGCCTCGAACAGCTCGACGACACGCGGCAGACCCTGCGTGATGTCGTCACCGGCCACACCACCGGTGTGGAAGGTACGCATCGTCAGCTGGGTGCCGGGCTCACCGATCGACTGGGCCGCGATGATGCCGACGGCCTCGCCGATGTCGACGAGCTTGCCGGTGGCCAGCGAACGGCCGTAGCAGGCGGCACAGGTGCCGACGTGCGACTCGCAGGTGAGGACCGAGCGGACCTTGACCTCCTCGACCCCGGCGGCGACGAGCGCGTCGATGACCACGTCACCGAGGTCGATGCCGGCCTCGGCGAGGACGGTGCCGTCCTTGACCACGTCAGCGGCCAGGGTGCGGGCGTAGACCGAGGTCTCGACGTCGTCGTGCTCGACCAGCGCACCGTCGGCGGTCTTCTGGGCGATCGGCATGGTCAGGCCACGCTCGGTGCCACAGTCGTCCTCGCGGATGATGACGTCCTGCGACACGTCCACCAGACGACGGGTCAGGTAACCCGAGTCGGCGGTACGCAGCGCGGTGTCGGCAAGACCCTTACGCGAACCGTGCGTAGATATGAAGAACTCGAGCACCGACAGACCCTCGCGGAAGTTCGCGCGGATCGGTCGCGGGATGATGTCACCCTTCGGGTTGGACACCAGACCACGCATACCGGCGATCTGCCGCAGCTGCATCCAGTTACCACGCGCACCCGAGGACACCATCTTGTAGATGGTGTTGGTCTTCGGGAGGTTGGCCTCCATCTCCTTGGCGACCTCGTTGGTGGCCTGGGTCCAGATCTCGATGAGCTCCTGGCGACGCTCGTCGTCGGTGATCAGACCGCGCTCGTACTGGACCTGGACCTTGGTGGCCTTGGTCTCGTAGCCCTCGAGGATCTCGAGCTTGCGCGGCGGGGTCACGACGTCGGAGATGGCGACCGTGGTGCCCGAGCGGGTCGCCCAGTGGAAGCCGTACTCCTTGAGCGCGTCGAGGGACGCGGCCACCTGGACCTTGCTGTAGCGCTCGGCCAGGTCGTTGACGATCGTGGAGAGCCGCTTCTTGTCGACGACGGCGTCCACGAACGGGTAGTCCACCGGCAGCGTCTGGTTGAACAGCGCGCGACCGAGGCTGGTCTCGACCGTGAGGGACGCGACGCGGCCGTCCTCGGCCACCTCGGCGTCCTCGGGCAGCTCGGTGCCGGGGACGGGCACGAGGTCGAGCAGGCGGATCTTGACCCGGCTGCCGAGCTCGAGCTCGCCGGCGTCGAACGCCATGCGGGCCTCGGAGACCGACGAGAACGCGCGGCCGGAGCCCTTGCCGTTCTCGACCTCGGAGGTGAGGTGGTAGAGCCCGATGATCATGTCCTGGGTGGGCATGGTCACGGGGCGGCCGTCGGCCGGCTTGAGGATGTTGTTGCTCGAGAGCATGAGGATGCGGGCCTCGGCCTGCGCCTCGGTGCTCAGCGGCACGTGCACGGCCATCTGGTCACCGTCGAAGTCGGCGTTGAAGGCCGAGCAGACGAGCGGGTGGATCTGGATGGCCTTGCCCTCGACGAGCTGCGGCTCGAAGGCCTGGATGCCGAGGCGGTGCAGCGTGGGTGCGCGGTTGAGCAGCACGGGGTGCTCGGTGATGACCTCTTCGAGGACGTCCCACACGACCGGACGGGCGCGCTCGACCATGCGCTTGGCCGACTTGATGTTCTGTGCGTGGTCGAGGTCGACCAGGCGCTTCATCACGAACGGCTTGAACAGCTCGAGCGCCATCTGCTTGGGCAGACCGCACTGGTGCAGCTTGAGCTGGGGGCCGACGACGATGACCGAACGGCCGGAGTAGTCGACGCGCTTGCCGAGGAGGTTCTGGCGGAAGCGACCCTGCTTGCCCTTGAGCATGTCGGACAGCGACTTGAGCGGACGGTTGCCGGGGCCCGTGACCGGGCGACCACGACGGCCGTTGTCGAAGAGGCTGTCGACGGCCTCCTGCAGCATGCGCTTCTCGTTGTTGACGATGATCTCCGGCGCACCGAGGTCGAGCAGCCGCTTGAGGCGGTTGTTGCGGTTGATCACCCGGCGGTAGAGGTCGTTGAGGTCGGAGGTCGCGAAGCGGCCACCGTCGAGCTGCACCATCGGGCGCAGGTCCGGCGGGATGACCGGGACGGCGTCGAGGACCATGCCCTCGGGCTTGTTGGTCGTCGCCTGGAAGGCGGTGACGACCTTGAGCCGCTTGAGCGCACGGGTCTTCTTCTGGCCCTTGCCGGTGGCGATGATCTCGCGCAGCAGCTCGGACTCGGCCTCGAGGTCGAACGTCTGCAGGCGCTTCTGGATCGCCGCGGCGCCCATGYCACCCTCGAAGTACAGACCGAAGCGGTCACGCATCTCGCGGTAGAGGATCTCGTCGCCCTCGAGGTCCTGGACCTTGAGGTTCTTGAAGCGGTCCCAGACCTGCTCGAGCCGCTCGATCTGCTGGTCGGCGCGCTTGCGGATCTGGTTCATCTCGCGCTCGGCGGACTCGCGGACCTTGCGGCGCGCGTCGGCCTTGGCACCCTCGGCCTCGAGCTCGGCGATGTCGGCCTCGAGCCGCTTGGCGCGGGTGTCGATGGCGGAGTCGCGCTGGTTCTCGAACTCCTTCTTCTCGACCTCGATCTGCGCCTCGAGCGACGGCAGGTCCTTGTGGCGCTGCTCGTCGTCGACGGACGTGATCATGTAGGCCGCGAAGTAGATGACCTTCTCGAGGTCCTTCGGGGCGAGGTCGAGCAGGTAGCCCAGGCGCGACGGGACGCCCTTGAAGTACCAGATGTGGGTGACCGGAGCGGCGAGCTCGATGTGGCCCATGCGCTCGCGGCGCACCTTGGCGCGGGTGACCTCGACGCCACAGCGCTCACAGATGATGCCCTTGAAGCGGACGCGCTTGTATTTGCCGCAGTTGCACTCCCAGTCCCGGGTGGGGCCGAAGATGCGCTCGCAGAACAGGCCCTCCTTCTCGGGCTTGAGCGTGCGGTAGTTGATCGTCTCGGGCTTCTTCACCTCGCCGTGGCTCCACTGGCGGATGTCTTCCGCCGTGGCCAGGCCGATGCGCAGTTCGTCAAAGAAGTTGACGTCGAGCACGTGGTTCCTTCTTCCGTGTCTCTAGCTAGAACTAAGGGGTGGGTCGTGAGGAGAGGAGGTGTCCGCGTGTCCGCCGGTTGCCCGGTGCTGGCCACGCGGCACACCCATGCCTCAGACCTCTTCGACCGAACTGGGCTCGCGCCGGGACAGGTCGATGCCGAGCTCCTCCGCCGCGCGGAAGACGTCCTCGTCGGACTCCTTCAGCTCGATGGAGGTGCCCTCGCTGTTGAGCACCTCGACGTTGAGGCACAGCGACTGCATCTCCTTGATGAGCACCTTGAAGGACTCGGGGATGCCGGGCTCGGGGATGTTGTCGCCCTTGACGATCGCCTCGTAGACCTTGACCCGGCCCTGGACGTCGTCGGACTTGATCGTGAGCAGCTCCTGCAGCGCGTAGGCCGCGCCGTACGCCTCGAGGGCCCAGACCTCCATCTCACCGAAGCGCTGGCCACCGAACTGGGCCTTACCGCCGAGCGGCTGCTGGGTGATCATCGAGTAGGGGCCGGTGCTGCGCGCGTGGATCTTGTCGTCCACGAGGTGGTGCAGCTTGAGGATGTACATGTAGCCCACCGACACCGGCTCGGGGAACGGCTCGCCGGAGCGGCCGTCGAAGAGCCGGGACTTGCCGGTGCCGTCGATGAGGCGGACGTCGTCGCGGGTCTTGGTCGTGGAGTCCAGCAGACCCACGATCTCGTCCTCGCGCACACCGTCGAACACCGGCGAGGCGACGCGCGTGCCGGCCGGAGCCGTGCGGGCGTCCTCGGGGATGAGCTTGGCCCAGTCCGGGTTGCCCGCGATCTCCCAACCGCGGGAGGCGGCCCAGCCCAGGTGGAGCTCGAGGATCTGGCCGACGTTCATGCGGCCGGGGACACCGAGCGGGTTGAGCACGACGTCCACGGGGGTGCCGTCCTCGAGGAACGGCATGTCCTCGACGGGCAGGATCTTGGAGATGACGCCCTTGTTGCCGTGACGGCCGGCGAGCTTGTCACCGTCGGTGATCTTGCGCTTGTTGGCGACGTACACGCGGACCAGCTGGTTGACGCCCGGGGGCAGGTCGTCGCCTTCGTCCTTGTCGAACACCTTGACGCCGATGACCGTGCCGGTCTCGCCGTGGGGCACCTTGAGCGACGTGTCGCGGACCTCGCGGGCCTTCTCACCGAAGATGGCGCGCAGCAGGCGCTCCTCCGGGGTCAGCTCGGTCTCACCCTTGGGCGTGACCTTGCCGACGAGCAGGTCGCCGTCGCGGACCTCTGCGCCGATGCGGATGATGCCGCGCTCGTCGAGGTCGGCCAGGACCTCCTCGGAGACGTTCGGGATGTCCCGGGTGATCTCCTCGGGGCCGAGCTTGGTGTCGCGGGCGTCGACCTCGTGCTCCTCGATGTGGATCGAGGAGAGGACGTCGTCCTGCACCAGGCGCTGGCTGAGGATGATCGCGTCCTCGTAGTTGTGGCCCTCCCACGGCATGAACGCCACGAGCAGGTTGCGGCCCAGGGCCATCTCGCCACCGTCCGTCGCGGGACCGTCGGCGATCACGCCGCCGGCCTCGACCCGGTCGCCCTCGTTGACCAGGACGACCTGGTTGTAGGAGGTGCCCTGGTTGGAGCGCGCGAACTTGGCGATCCGGTAGGTGCGCGTCGAGCCGTCGTCACCGGCGACGGTCACGAGGTCGGCGGAGACCTCGGTGACCACACCAGCGGTCTCGGCGCGCACGACGTCACCGGAGTCGAGCGCGGCGCGGTACTCCATGCCGGTGCCGACCAGCGGCGCCTCGGACTTGACCAGCGGCACCGCCTGGCGCTGCATGTTGGAGCCCATGAGCGCACGGTTGGCGTCGTCGTGCTCGAGGAACGGGATCAGCGCGGTGGCCGCGGAGACCATCTGCCGGGCCGAGACGTCCATGAAGTCGACGTCCTCACCGGGGATGTAGTCGACCTCGCCGCCCTTGGTGCGGACCAGGACGCGCTCGTCGGTGAAGTTGCCCTTGGCGTCGATCACGGCGTTCGCCTGGGCGATGACGTGACGGTCCTCCTCGTCAGCCGACAGGTAGTGGATCTCGTCGGTGACCTGACCCTTGATGACCTTGCGGTAGGGGGTCTCGATGAAGCCGAACGCGTTGATCCGACCGTAGGAGGCCAGCGAGCCGATGAGGCCGATGTTCGGGCCCTCAGGGGTCTCGATCGGGCACATGCGGCCGTAGTGCGACGGGTGGACGTCACGGACCTCCATGCCGGCACGGTCACGGGACAGACCACCCGGGCCCAGCGCGGACAGGCGACGCTTGTGCGTCAGTCCGGCGAGCGGGTTGTTCTGGTCCATGAACTGCGACAGCTGCGAGGTGCCGAAGAACTCCTTGATCGAGGCCACCACGGGGCGGATGTTGATCAGGGTCTGCGGCGTGATCGCCTCGACGTCCTGCGTGGTCATGCGCTCTCGGACGACGCGCTCCATGCGGGACAGGCCCGTGCGGACCTGGTTCTGGATGAGCTCGCCGACGTTGCGCAGGCGACGGTTGCCGAAGTGGTCGATGTCGTCGACCTCGACCGGCACGTCGTCGCCGTTCTTGCCCTTGAGGGTGGACTCACCGGCGTGCAGCGACACGATGTACTTGATGGTCGCGACGATGTCGTCCACCGACAGGACCGAGGCGCTCAGCTCGGCGGCGACGCCCAGCTTGCGGTCGATCTTGTAGCGGCCGACCTTGGCGAGGTCGTAGCGCTTGGGGTTGAAGTAGAGGTTGTCCAGGAGGGTCTGGGCGGCCTCGCGGGTGGGCGGTTCGCCCGGGCGCAGCTTGCGGTAGATGTCGAGCAGCGCGTCGTCCTGGCCGGCCGTGTGGTCCTTCTCCAGGGTGAGGCGCATCGACTCGTAGTCGCCGAACTCCTCGAGGATCTGCGCCTCGGACATGCCGAGGGCCTTGAGCAGCACCGTGACGGACTGCTTGCGCTTGCGGTCGACGCGGACGCCGACCATGTCGCGCTTGTCGATCTCGAACTCGAGCCAGGCACCGCGGCTGGGGATGACCTTGGCGGTGTAGATGTCCTTGTCGGACGTCTTGTCGGGGGTGCGCTCGAAGTAGACGCCGGGGCTGCGGACCAGCTGCGACACGACGACACGCTCGGTGCCGTTGATCACGAAGGTGCCGCGCTCGGTCATGAGCGGGAAGTCACCCATGAACACCGTCTGGCTCTTGATCTCGCCAGTCGTGGTGTTCATGAACTCCGCGGTGACGAACAGGGGCGCGGAGTAGGTCTGGTCGCGCTCCTTGCAGTCCTCGATGGAGTACTTGACGTCCTCGAAGCGGTGGTCACGGAACGATAGCGACATCGAGCCGCTGAAGTCCTCGATCGGGGAGATCTCCTCGAAGATCTCCTCGAGGCCGGAGCGATCCGGCACGTCTCCACGGCCCTCGGCCTTGGCGGCTGCGACACGGGCCTGCCAGCGCTCGTTGCCGAGCAGCCAGTCGAAGCTTTCCGTTTGCAGCGCCAGGAGGTCGGGGACCTCGAGGGGTTCGCGGATCTTCGCGAACGACAGACGGCCTGAAGCCGTCCGTGCGGTGGACACAGTCTGAGTCGCGTTGCGCGAGGCAGCCAAGGAGGGGTCCTTCCACGGGCCTGTTGTTCAAATCGATGCGGCGTGCAGCCGATGCCGCGCCAGCCACCGGCAGCGGCCTCACCTGCGACTTCCGCCACGAATCCGTGCCGGAGGGCACGACGAAGGGCGGAGGTCTGAGAGTGGGGTCGACGACAGAGGGCAGCGCAAAGGAAGAGCATACACGCACAAGGGCAGGCTCGTCCAACCGTGTCCAGCCGGCCGCTTCGCGGCCACTGCACGGGAGTCCCTGACGCGCCGCAAGCGCGCAGTTTCACTCGACGCAAGAGAGGATGACGCCCGAATCGGTCCGCGTCAAGGCAATCCCGGCGCGTGGCGGCGGGGGACCCGCCCAACGACCTGCGGCGACACCCCCGTCAGGGGTGTCGCCGCAGGTCAGCGAGGGTGTGCCAGCGTGCTCAGAAGGCGTCGACCTTGCTGACCAACCAGCGCTCCCCGACCTTGGTCATCGTCGCGATGACGCGGTTCTGGTCCACCGCGGGGGTCTGGCTGTCGGCTCCCACCTTGGCCTGGTTGACGAACACGAGGACCTTCACGCTCGTCGGGGTGGAGCTCATGACGCCCACGTCGGAGGCCTTGGCCTGGACGACCGTCTGGTTCTTGACGGCGAGCGGCTTGATCTCCTGGTCCATCGCCGTGGAGAACTCGGACTTGAACGATCCGGTCAGCAGGGACTCGATCTGCGCCGACTGGGCGTCGATGGTCTTGTAGTTGTAGCTGAGCATCTGCTCGACGGACGTGCGGGCCTGGCTGGCTGCCGCCCGCTCGGCCCGGGCCTGGGCGCCGGAGTCCCGCAGGCTGACGCCCACGAGGGCCCCGAGCAGGGCGAGGCTCGCCACGAGGGCCGCGACGGGCGCGACCCAGCCCCGTGGCGGCACGAGGCGGCGGGCAGAGCTGTCACCAGCGGCGTCCCCCGCACGGCGAGGCGTGGTCCGCTCGGCGTCGGGCGCCGGACCTGTGGCCGGACGCCTGGCAGTCTGGACGGGCGCCCAGGGGGCAGAGACCGGTATGGCGCGGGTGCGCGACCGCTGCCCGGCCACCTTCGGGCGGGTACGGACCTTCGAATCAGCCGACGAACTCAAGGTTCTCTACCTTCCAGGCCTGCCCGACCTTCTGCAGCTCGAGGCGCATCCGGTAGGTCTTGGTCTCACCGTTGGGGACGGCGGTGTTCTTGGTGGGTGCGACGACCCCGACCAGGGCGACGGCCGAGTCGACGTCACCCGAGACGAGGGCCACCTCGCTGCGCTGCACCGTGGAGACGCTCTTGTTGGCCACGAGGACCTTCTTGAGCTCGTCGATCGAGGCGCCGTAGCTCTTGAGGAACTCGCCGGTCGCACCGGCCTTGACCCGCGCGGTGTCGGCGTCGACCTTCGTGTAGTCGACGGTCACGAAGTTGACCGCGAGCTGCTTGGCCGCCGCGAGGGCGTCCGCGTTGGCCTGCGCGACCTGGCGGTCGGCATACCACTCCCGGCCCTTGGTGGCCCCGAGGCCGACAGAGACGACGAGGGCCAGGGCCGCGACGACCCACACGACCTTGGGGGTGACCCGCAGGGCGCGCCTGGCGCCGCGGGCAGTGCTGGGGGTGGACGAGTCCGTGTCGGGCGCTGGTGCGTTCGGACGCACCAAGGCCTTCACCGCCCTCCCGGCGGGGGTGGTCATCGTGCTCATTGAGCAGCCTCCTTCATGATCCACAACCACGAGGACCCGCTGCTGTCACCTCCCGAGGGGGGCTGCGGCACGGACACGTGTGGTGTTGTCATGCTCAACGAGGCAGCCATGCCCGGGGATACGGGTTGGTCGCCGAAAGCCAGCGGCATGGTCGAGTTCGTGCTCCGGGAGGGCCCGGGGGCGTTCTGGGCGCCGCGGACGCTGGCGGCCGAGCCGCGCGGCAGGGTGCACCGCGCCGAGGTGTTGACCTTCGGCAGGCCCGAGAGCTGCGACGGGTCCGTGCGCTTGGTGCCGCCGTAGCCCTGCGTGCAGACGGGCGGGTCGTGCGCGAGAGCGAGGCCGAAGTGTGCGGTGCCGTCACCGGGGACCACCGTGTAGCCGCCGGCGATGACGTCGGGGTACGTCACGAGCAGCTGCTGGATGCCGTCCACGCGGGACGTCGTGACCTGCCCGATGGTGATGAGGTTGGCGATGAGCGCCGCGAGGTTGCCCTGGTTGTCCTTGATCAGCGTCTCGAGCTCCTTGGACGCGACGACGCCGCGGTCGAGGATCAGCCGCAGGTCGCCGTCGGAGGACTTGAGGGTCGCCGTCAGGTCGGCGAAGTTGCCCGAGAAGGTCTTGATGTCGCCGGCCGAGTCCCGCTGGGTGTCGAGGACGATCCGGCCGTCGTTGATCAGTTTGACCGTCTCGGGCAGGGCCTCGGTAGCGGACTTGGTCAGTGCGTCGCCGCTGTCGAGGAGTCGCTGCAGGTCCTCGCCGCCGTCGGCGAAGGCCAGCCCGAACTCGTCGACCACGGTCCGCAGGTCGTCCCGGTCGACCGAGTTGACCGTCTTGTCCAGGTCGAGCAGGAGGTTGTCGACCCGCAGGGGGAAGGCGGTGTCCTTGCGGGCGATCGTGTCGCCGCTCTTGAGCAGCGGACCACCTGAGCCCCGCGGCTGGAAGTCGAGGTACTGCTCCCCCACCGCCGAGCGGTTCTCGACGACGACCTTGGTGTCGCGCGGGATCTGCGTGCCGCGCTCGAGCTTGGCGTCGACGATGACGCCGTCCTTGGACAGCCGCAGCCCCTCGACCCGGCCCACGGTCACCCCGCGGTAGGCGACCTCGGAGCCGACGAAGATGCCGCCGGACTCCGCGAAGTCCGCGGAGACGTGGATCTGTCCCCCGACGACGCGGTCGTAGAGCCCGACGTACCGGGCGGAGAGCACGGACACGGTCAGGAGCGTGATGAGCAGGAACAGCGCCAGCTGCACCTGCACCCCGCGGCGGATCACGACTCGCTCCCGTAGAGCGAGCGCCAGGAGCCGTCCGAGGACGAGCCGCTGGAGCGGTCGGGGGCCAGGCACACCGGCGGGCAGAGCGCGCCACCGGAGGTCGACGAGCCCGAGGGCAACGGGGGGACCGGTGGCGGGGTGACGCCGGGGATGCTCGGGATGCTCGGGGTCGGCAGGGGCAGGCCACCGCCGCCGCCACCACCGCCGCCCGTCCCGCCACCGGTCGGCAGGCCGAGGCCGCCGAGCAACGCGCCCGGGTCGGTGAGGTCGACCTTCAGGTCGGCGGTCATGTTGGTGTAGTCGCCCCGCATGGCCGCGGTGGTGCCGTCGGAGAACGGGTAGGTCAGCAGCAGCTGCAGCGACTTGGGCAGCGCGTCCCCTGCGCGGGTCAGCTCCTGCAGGATGGGCCGGAGCGCCTTGAGGTTGGCGGTGGTGTCGGCCTTGCTCTGCGAGATGACCTGGGTGCCGACGGCCCCCAGCCGGCTCAGCGCCTGGAGCATCTGCACGAGCTGCTTGCGCTGGTCGGCGAGCACCTTGAGGCCGCCGGGCATGGCCTCGATGGCCTTGGCGATGTCGTCCTTCTGGGCGGCGAGCTTGGCGGCCAGCTTGTCGATGTTGTCGATGGCACGCACGATCTCGGACTTCTGCTGGTCGAGGCCGGTGACGAAGGTGTCGAGCTGCTTGATGACGTCCTTGATCTGCGCCTCGTTGCCACGCATCGCGTTGTTGAGCTCGGTCTCGATCGTCTTGAGCTGGGCGACGCCACCACCGTTGAGCAGCAACGACATCGCGCTCAGGACCTCCTCGACCTCGGGGTTGCGCCCGGTGCGCTCGAGGGGGATGTTGTCGCCGTTGCCGAGCTGTCCCTGCGGCGAGCTGGCGGGCGGCGCCAGCTCGACGTACTTCTCACCGAGCAGGGAGGTCTGCTTGAGCTCGGCCACCGCGTTGTCGGGCAGCTTCACCGACCGGGGCAGCCGCAGTGTCACGCGGGCGGTCCAGCCGTTGAGCTCGATCTGCTCGACCGACCCCACGGTGACCTGGTCGACCTTGACCGACGACTGGGGCACGAGGTCGAGGACGTCGGCGAACTCGGCGGTCACGCGGATGATGTCGCCGCGCTGGGCGGCGCCACCGGGCAGCGGCAGGTCGAACGCGCCCTGGCAGCCGCTGACACCGACCACGGCGGCACCCACGGTGAGGGCCGCAACGAGCCGGCGGGCCGGCATACGGGCGGGCGAGCCGGCCCACCCACGGAGGGCACTGGTCATCGGGACACCTCCAGGAGTCCACCGAGGGTCGGGTCGGCGCCGCGCATCTGCACGGTCGTGCCCTGGCCCTGGCCGCTCGACTGCGAGGCCGGCACGGCCGAGAGCAGGTCGACCGGCAGCTTGACGCCCAGGCGATCGAGCTGGTCGAGGAGAGCCTCGACCGGCTTGAGCGCACCCGTGACGTTCTTGCAGAGGGAGGCCGGCTGACCGCTGGCGACGATCAGGTTGCACAGGAGGTCGCGGGTCTTGAGGTTCTCGTTCACGTTGGCTCGGGTGTCGAGCGTGCCGGTCTTGGAGTTGTAGGCGTTCTGCAGGTTGCTCAGGGCGACCGGTGCGTTGGTGAGCGTCTCGGCGAGCGCGTCGCGCTGCTTGGCCACCGTGCCCGCGACGGCCGCGAGCTGGTCGATGCTGGTCGTGAGGCCGGACCGGTTGTCGTGGACGAAGGTCGACACCTCGCTGAGGGCGACCGCGAGGTTCTTCAGGGCCGCCGCGAGGTCGTCGCGCTCGCCGTCCAGCTGCTCCGAGACGCTGGCGAGGTCGGTGTTGAGCCGGCGCACCTGCTGGTCGTTGGTCGCGAGCATGCTCGTGAACGTCTGCAGGTTCTTCACCGTCCCGAACAGGTCGTTGCGGCCACCCGAGAGCGTCTCGAGCGCCTTCGAGAGGTCACGGTTGGTGTCGTGCAGGTTCTGGCCCTGCCCGTCGAGGTTCTTGGCGCCGGTGTCGAGCAGGTCCTGGAGGGCACCGTCCTTGTTGGCCCCGGTCGGCCCGAGCGCCACCAGCAGGTCGTCCAGGCTGGAGGAGATGCGGTCGAGCTCGACCGGGACCGCGGTGCGGTCCAGGCCGATCTCGGCTCCGGTGCGCATCACCGGCCCCGACGTGTATGCCGGGAGCAGCTGCACGTAGCGGTCGCTCACCAGCGAGGGGGCCACGACGGCCGCCTTGGCGTCCGCGGGCACCTTGTACTTGGCGTCGTACTCGAACTCGACCTCGACCTTGTCGCCCTTGGGGGTGACCGAGCTGACCTTGCCGACCTTGACGCCGAGGATCCGGACGTCCGAGCCGGGGAACAGGCCGACCGCGCGGGTGAACTCGCCGGTCACCTTGACGCTCTCCGAGCGGGGCCAGAAGGCGTAGGCGCCCGCGACCAGGGCCACGACGGCCAGCGCCGCGACGACCTTCGGGAGCAGGCCCAGCCTCGGCATCCGGGGCAGGCGGGCACCGATGGTGCTCAGGCGGGACATCACTTGCCTCCCAGCGCGACCGGGGTCGTGAGGTTCTGGATGTAGGTGTCGAACCAGCGGCCGTTGCCCAGGACGTTGGAGAACAGCCGGGTGAACGGGCCCATCGCGGCGATGGTGTCGCCGAGGTCCTTCTCGTGCTTCTCGAGCACGGCCAGCACCTTGGTGACCTGAGCCAGGGCCGGGCCGAGCTCGGCGCGGTTCTCCCGCACCAGGCCGGTGATCTGCTGGGCCATGGCGGAGGTGTTGGTGAACAGGGTGTGGATGGCCTCGCGGCGGGCGTTCAGCTCGACGAGCAGCAGGTCGGCGTTCTTGATGATCGACTCGATCGCCTTGTTGCGCTCGGCGATGGTGCCGCTGACGCTGTTGGCCGAGGCGAGCAGTCGCTTCAGCTCGGCGTCGCGCGAGGCGATCGTGCCCGACAGCCGGGTCAGGCCCTCCAGCGCCGCCTTGACGTTCGGCGGGCTGTCCTTGAACTCGGTGGCGAGCACCGTGAGGGACTTCGCGAGCTCGTCGGTGTCGATCTCCTCGGCGGTCGTGGCGAGGTCGGTGAAGGCGTTGACGATGTCGTAGGACGAGACCGTCCGCTCGAGGGGGATCTGCGTCCCCTCCTTCATCTGGCCACCGCCGGCCGGCTCCAGCGCGAGGTACTTCTGCCCGAGCAGCGTCTTCATCCGGACCGACGCGCCGGTCTGCGGGCCGAACTTCACCGGTTCGGTGACCTTGAACTCCACGAGCACGTGACTGCCGGCGAGGTCGACCTTCTCGACCTTGCCGACCTTGACGCCGGCGATCCGCACGTCGTCGCCCTTGAGCAGGCCACCCGCCTCGGAGAAGGCCGCCTTGAAGTGGTCTCCCCCACCGATGAGGGGCAGGCTCGAGACGTTGAACGCCAGGACCAGCAGGATGGCGATGACCAGCAGGCCCACGGCGCCGATCGGCACGGGGTTGCGCTCGCGGAACGGGATGCTCATGAGCACCTCGCTGCGTTCGCGCCGGGCTTGCCGACGGGCACGACCACGGCGGGGGCGCCCTTGGTCGCCGCCGGCACCGTGATGCTGCCGCTGAAGTCGCACATGTAGAAGTTGAACCAGGAGCCGTAGGTCGCGGTGCGGGTGATGGTGGCGATCTTCCCGGGCGAGTTGGACAGGAACTTCTCGATCGCCGCGGTGTTTCCCGGCTTGTTGAGGTTGGTGCTGAGGGTCCGCAGCCCGGTGATGTCGTCCTTGATGGAGGGACGGGTGACCTTGAGCAGGTCGGCGGTCTCGGCGGTCAGCGAGTTGATGTTGGTCAGCGAGGCGCCGATGGTCTCGCGGTCGGCGGCGAGCCCCGAGATGAACCGCTGCAGCTGGTCGATGAGCTGCTTGACCGCGGCGTCGTGCTCGTCGACGGTGCCGAGCACGGTGTTGAGGTTGCCGATGGTGCGGCCGATGACCTCGTCGCGGTCGGCGAGGGTCGACGTCAGGGACGCGGTCCGGGCCAGCAGCGAGTTGATGTTGCCGCCCTCGCCCTGGAGCACGCTGACGATCTCGCCGGACAGCTCGTTGACGTCCTTCGGGGACAGGGCCGCGAAGAGCGGCTTGAACCCGTTGAACAGGACCGTGAGGTCGAGGGCGGACTGCGTCTTGTCGAGGCCGAGCGTGGTGCCGTCCTTGATCGGGGCCGCCGAGCCCGCCTCCTGGGTCAGCGCGACGTAGCGCTCGCCGACCAGGTTGCGGTACTTGATCTGGGCACGCGTCCCCTGGGTGAGGACGCTGGTCTTGAGGACCTGGAACTCGACCAGGGCGTGCACCCGGTCGGGCGCGACCGCGATGTGCTTGACCTCGCCGACGCGGACACCGGCGATGCGGACCTCCTGCCCGGCCGCGAGACCGGTGACGTCCTTGAACACGGCCTTGTAGGTCGCCTTGTCGCCGAACTGCACGTTGGCTATGGTCGCGGCCAGCGTGCCCGTGGCCAGGAGGGTGACCGCCACGAAGACGAGGAACTTCACGAGGCTGGAACGAGTGCTCACTTCTGGTTCACCACGCCTCCGCGGAGCATCGGCCCCGCCAGCAGGGTCGTGATCGCCGACGGCGTCGCCGTTCCGCCACGGGACATGAGCGCGGCCACCAGCTCCTGTTCCTCCTGCGTGCCCGCGAGGCCGGCGTCAGCCTGCGGTATGCCGAGYCCGGCCTGACCGGCGAACATGCCGGGCAGTGCGCTGCCGGCGCTCGAGCCGCCGCGGGTGGTGCCGTCGTCGAAGTGGTTGCCGTGCCACGGCTTCGCCTGCGTGCCGAAGCGTCCCGGGAGCCCACGGCAGTTGGGGCCCTGGGTCTCACCCCAGGCCGGCTCCTCGCCCGGGTGGTAGCCCTGGCGCTGCGGCGTGGTCTCGATCGTGATGTGGAAGACCTTGTCCCGCCACGCCTCGTCGATCCGCGGGATCCAGTTGGTCATGGCTGCCGCGATGCAGGGGTACTGGGGTGAGTACCTCGCGAAGACCTCGACCGTGGGGCGCTGCACCTGGCCGACCCGGATGATGCGGTCGCCGTTCGCGTCGAGGAAGCTCGCGGTGGTGTTCGCGAAACCCGCGGTCCCGGCGAGGAACCCGGCGAGCTGGTCCTGCTTCTGGACGATCGTGGTGTTGGTGGTGATGAGGTTGGTGGCCGCGCGCACGAGGTCGGGCGCCGCCACGGCATACGTGCTGGCGAGGTCGGCGAGCCCGCTGATGTCGGCCTTGATGGCGGGCATGGTGGGGTTGAGCTGCTTGAAGTAGGTGTCGACGAGGACGAGGTTCTGGCCCAGCTGGGTGCCCCGGCCCTCGAGGGCGGAGGCGAGCGCGTTGAGGGTCGTGGCGAGCTTCTCGGGCTGGACGGTGCGCAGCAGCGGCAGCAGGTCCTCGAAGACCTTCTCGAGCTCGATCGCGACACTGGTGCGGTCCTGCGAGATGGTGTCGCCGCCCTCGATGTGGCGGTCGGAGCTGCCCTGCGGGGCCACCAGGTCGACGTAGCGCTCGCCGAACAGGGTCTTGGGCAGCAGCCGGGCCGAGACGTCGGCGGGGATGAGGTCGACCATCTCGGGCTTGAGGGCCAGCTCGAGGGTCGCCCCCTTGCCTGTCGTCCGGATCGAGCGGACCTCGCCCACGATGAGGCCGCGGATCTTGACGTCGGACGCCTCCTGCAGCTGGCTGCCGATCCGGTCGGTCTCCAGGCTGACCATAACGACCGAGGTGAAGACCTTCTGGAACGACGCGATCGACAGCCCGATCAGCGAGGCGACGACGAGGATGAACCCGACGCCGTAGGCACGGTCGCCGAGGCGCGACAGGAACCCCTTGGCAGGACCGAGCGGCTCGGTGACGGGCTCCGCGACCTGGCCGGTGGGGGTGGTGTGGGTGTCAGTCATGCGTCACCCAGCGATCCGGACGGTCGTCGTGGCGCCCCACACAGCCAGCGAGAAGAAGAAGTCGACGATGTTGATCGCGACGATCGAGGTGCGCACGGCCTTGCCGACGGCCACGCCGACGCCCGCGGGACCGCCCGATGCGTTGTAGCCGTAGAAGCAGTGGATGAGGATGATCACGACCGCGAAGACCATGACCTTGAGGAACGAGTAGAGGACGTCGACCGGCGGCAGGAACAGGTGGAAGTAGTGGTCGTACGTGCCTGCCGACTGCCCGAAGTACTGCACCACGATGAACCGCGTGGCCCCGTAGGACGAGAGGAGCCCGAGCACGTAGAGCGGCACGACCGCGATGAAGCCCGCGATCATGCGCGTGGTGACGAGGAACGGCAGCGAGGGGATGCCCATGACCTCGAGCGCGTCGATCTCCTCGGAGATGCGCATCGCGCCGAGCTGGGCGGTGAAGCCGCAGCCGACGGTCGCCGCCAGCGCCAGCCCCGCGACGAGAGGGGCGATCTCACGGGTGTTGAGGTACGCGGAGACGAAGCCGGTCAGGGCGCCGGTGCCGAGCTGGTTGAGGGAGGAGTACCCCTGCAGGCCCACCTGGCTGCCCGTGAAGAACGCGAGGAACGCGATGACGCCGACGGTGCCGCCGATGACCGCGAGGGCGCCGGAGCCGAGGGAGACCTCGGCGAGGAGCCGCACGACCTCCTTCTTGTAGCGCCGGACCGTGCGGCCACTCCACGCGAGGGATCGCACGTAGAACCGCATCTGGTCGCCCAGGCTGTCGAGCGCCTCACCCGGCCGCCCGGCCAGTTCGGTCATTTTGCTCATGTGCGTGCACCTCCTCAGATCTTCTGCGGGACGACTTGGAAGTAGATGGCGCTCACCACGAAGTTCACGACGAACAGGAACATGAAGGTGATGACGACGCTCTGGTTGACCGCGTCGCCGACGCCCTTGGGCCCGCCACCCGCGGTGAGGCCCTTGTAGGACGCGACCACGGCCGCGATGAAGCCGAAGATCACGGCCTTGAGCTCGCTGGTCCACAGGTCGGCGAGCTGCGCCAGGGCCGTGAACGAGGCGATGTAGGCACCGGGCGTGCCGCCCTGGATGATCACGTTGAAGAAGTAGCCCCCGACGACCCCGACCACCGACACCAGGCCGTTGAGCAGGAGCGCGACGACCATCGCGGCGAGCACCCGCGGCACCACGAGGCGCTGAATCGGGCTGATGCCCAGCACCTCCATGGCGTCGATCTCCTCACGGATCTTGCGCGACCCGAGGTCGGCGCAGATGGCCGAGCCACCCGCTCCCGCGATGAGCAGGGCCGTGACGATCGGGCTCGCCTCGCGGATCACGGCGAGCACCGAGGCCGCACCCGTGAACGACTGGGCGCCGAGCTGACGGGTCAGGGTGCCCAGCTGCAGGGCGATCACCGCGCCGAACGGGATGGAGACCAGTGCGGTCGGCACGATCGTCACCGAGGCGATGAACCAGCACTGCTGGATGAACTCCTTGGTCTGGAACGGTCGCTTCGGCACGGCCCGGAGGACGTCCAGGACCATCGCGAAGAGCGATCCGCTCTGGCGCAGGGCGCCGACGGCTGGGTTGCTCATGTCAGCGCCGCCCCCGCAGTCGCGGTGCCCTCGGAGTGGCGGACACCGGGCACGCCTGCGTTGTGGGACTGGAACGACCCGGGGGGCGGCGTGATGCCGTTGGCGCGGCACCACTCCCCCGCCGGCCGCTCGCCACGCCGCGGGGCGCCGTCGCTCGTGCCGAGCTGCAGCGGGATCGGCGGCAGCGGCGGGAGCTCCTGTCCCCGCTCGGAGGCCAGCTCGTCGGCGTCCTTCTCCTCGGACATGCCGATCGGGCCGATGGTCTGGGCGTTGAGGAACTGCCGGACGACCGGCTCCTCGGAGCTCAGCAGCATCTCGCGCGGGCCGAACATGGCCAGGTGCTTGTGGTACAGCAGGCCGATGTTGTCCGGCACGGTCCGGGTGGAGTTGATGTCGTGCGTGACGATCAGGAAGGTCGCGTCGATCTGCGCGTTGAGGTCGATGAAGAGCTGGTTGATGTACGACGTGCGCACGGGGTCGAGGCCCGAGTCGGGCTCGTCGATGAGCAGGATCTCGGGGTCCAGCACGAGGGCGCGGGCGAGGCCGGCGCGCTTGCGCATCCCACCGGAGATCTCGCCGGGCAGCTTGGACTCGGCACCGGACAGGCCGACGAGGTCCATCTTCTCCAGGACGATCCGCTTGATGTCGGACTCGGACTTCTTGGTGTGCTCGCGCAGCGGGAACGCCACGTTGTCGTAGAGGTTCATCGACCCGAACAGGGCGCCGTCCTGGAACAGCACGCCGAACAGCTTGCGCACCTCGTAGAGGTCGTGCTCGCGCAGCCGGGTGAGGTCCTGCCCCTCGATCCAGATGGAGCCGGCATCCGGCTTGAGCAGCCCGACCAGCGTCTTGAGGAACACCGACTTGCCCGTACCCGACGGGCCGAGCATCACGGAGATCTCCCCTGCGGGCAGGGTGAGCGTGACGTCGCGCCAGATGACCTGTGACCCGAACTGCTTGGTCAGGCCCTCGACCTTGATCTCAACGCCCACTGCTCCACCTCGTCGTGAATGTGCATGCCCACCTCACGGAAGGCCCCGGTTCGCTTGGCTCAACGAGACAGGGTCCCGGAGGTTACGGCCGGGTACGCCGAAGGCGGGCCCGACCGGAGTCGGACCCGCCTTGGCGAGGTGATGCAGTGCCCGCGTCAGACGCGGGCGGAGATCACTTGAGGGTGACGGTGGCCCCGGCGCCCTCGAGGGCCTCCTTGGCCTTCTCCGCAGCAGCCTTGTCGACCTTCTCGAGAACGGGCTTGGGGGCGCCGTCCACGAGGTCCTTGGCCTCCTTCAGGCCGAGGGAGGTCAGCGCGCGGACCTCCTTGATGACCTGGATCTTCTTGTCGCCAGCAGCCTCGAGGACGACGTCGAACTCGTCCTGCTCCTCAGCAGCGGCAGCGTCGCCGCCGCCAGCGGCGGGGGCGGCACCGGCCACGGCCACGGGGGCGGCAGCGGTGACGTTGAAGGTGTCCTCGAACTGCTTCACGAACTCGGAGAGCTCGATGAGGGTCATTTCCTTGAAGGCCTCAAGGAGCTCGTCGGTGGAGAGCTTCGCCATGATGGGCGTCCTTTCTACTTACTTACTTGTATGCCGTGAGTGGCGGTTTGGTGTGCGAGCTGGCTCTGCGCTGGCTGCCGGTCGGCAACCCGGGCGAAGTCAGCTCTCGTCGCCACCCTCGGCGACGTCGGTAGCAGCCTCGGGAGCGTCAGCAGCCTCGGCGGGGGCCTCTTCGGTGGTCTCGGCGACGGGGGCGGCGACAGCCGCGCCCTGCTCCTCGACCTTCGCCCGCAGCGCGTCGACGACCCGAGCGGTCTGCGACAGCGGCGCGGCGAAGAGGTAGACAGCCTGGCTGAGCGACGCCTGCATGGCACCGGCCAGCTTGGCCAGGAGAACCTCGCGGGACTCGAGGTCCGCAAGCTTCGTGATCTCCGCGGGAGTCAGGGCCTTGCCGTCGAGGACGCCGCCCTTGATCACGAGGAGGGGGTTCGCCTTGGCGAAGTCACGCAGGCCCTTGGCGGCCTCGACCGGGTCACCATCGACGAACGCGATGGCGGACGGGCCGACGAGCTGGCCGTCGAAAGCCGTGACGCCGGCTTCCTTGGCAGCAAGCTCGGTGAGCGTGTTCTTCACGACGGCGAAGGTGGCGTTTCCGCGCAGCGAGTTGCGCAGGTCGGTGATCTGCTTCACCGAAAGCCCGCGGTACTCGGTCAGCACGGCCGCACCGGAGCTGCGGAACTTCTCCGACAGCTCGGCGATGGCGGCAGCCTTGTCAGCCTTGGCCATGGGGCCTCCCTTCCGTGGTGTGCGACCGCCTGGAGGTGTGCTCCCACATGAAGAAAGCCCCGGCACAGGGCACGGGGCACACGGCACGCCGACTCTCGTCGATGCTGGTGTTTCTCGGCCTGCGCTGGCGCCCACCTCAGGTGGGACCTTCAGTCACGGACCCGCGGGACGCGGGCGCTGGACAACCAAGCGGTCTCTGGTCAGGGACAAGCGTACGGGCGCCGGGGCCCACGACCAAATCCGTCGACCCGCCCCACCCGCTCCTCCCAGCCTCCGGCACTCCGGGGGTCCCGCGAACCGGCCACGGCGCCATGCCCCGGTGCGCCCACCGCGCCATACACAGGACGAGAGCCCGTCACCCACGAGGGGCGACGGGCTCTCGCGAGCAGGCGGGGACTCAGGCGGTGGCCTCGTCCTCGACCAGCAGGTTGCGGGTGCGGGTGTAGTCCAGCGGGATGCCGGGGCCCATCGTCGTCGACATGGTGGCCTTCTCGATGTAGCGGCCCTTGGAGGAGGACGGCTTGAGGCGCAGGACCTCGTCGAGGGCGGCGGCGTAGTTCTCGACGAGCGACTTCTCGTCGAAGGACGCCTTGCCGATGATGAAGTGGAGGTTCGCGTGCTTGTCGACACGGAACTCGATCTTGCCGCCCTTGATGTCGGTCACGGCCTTGGCGGTGTCCATGGTCACGGTGCCGGTCTTGGGGTTGGGCATGAGGCCACGCGGACCCAGGACCTTGCCGAGACGGCCGACCTTGCCCATCATGTCCGGCGTCGCGACGACGGCGTCGAAGTCGAGCCAGCCGCCGGCGACCTTCTCGAGCAGCTCGTCGGAGCCGACGTGGTCGGCGCCGGCCTCACGGGCGGCCTCGGCCTTGTCGCCGTTGGCGAAGACCAGGACGCGGGCGGTCTTGCCCGTGCCGTGCGGCAGGTTGACGGTGCCACGGACCATCTGGTCGGCCTTGCGGGGGTCGACGCCGAGCCGCATGGCGACCTCGACGGTCTCGTCGTACTTGGCCTTGGCGGCACCCTTGGCGAGGCGGACGGCCTCGAGGGGGGCGTAGACCTTGGTGGCGTCGATCTTCTCGGCTGCCTCGCGGTAAGCCTTGCTGCGCTTCATTTCTGCTCCTGTGCTGGGTGTTTCGGTGGAGTTGTGGTCTGTACGGACCAGCGCGGTCCTGCCACGGGGGTGTGTTCCTAACCTCTGCTAGCAGGGGTTAGGCGAATCCGGACACTGTGCAAGCTGTCCGGATCCACGCAACCCCTGCTAGCAGAGGTTGCGTGGATCGGGGGTCAGAGCGTGGTGTCGATGCCCATGCTGCGGGCGGTCCCGGCGATGATCTTCATCGCCTGGTCGATGTCGTTGGCGTTCAGGTCTTCCATCTTCTGCTCGGCGATGGCGCGGACCTGGTCGGCCGAGAGCTTGGCGACCTTGGTCTTGTGCGGCTCGCCGGAGCCCTTGGGCACACCAGCGGCCTTCTTGATCAGCTCGGCTGCCGGCGGCGTCTTGGTGATGAAGGTGAAGGAACGGTCCTCGTAGACCGTGATCTCCACCGGGATGACGTTGCCGCGCTGGGACTCCGTCGCAGCGTTGTACGCCTTGACGAACTCCATGATGTTGACGCCGTGCTGGCCGAGGGCCGGGCCGACGGGGGGAGCCGGGGTGGCCGCACCGGCCTGGATCTGCAGCTTGATGAAGCCGGAGATCTTCTTGCTCTTGGGAGGCATTGCTGTGTTCCTTTTGTCGAGTTGGGCCTACGCCGTGGGCGATGACCCGGTTGCATGCCCACGGGGTGCCGCGGGCAGGTGCTGCCGTCCGGTCAGATCTTGGCGACCTGGTTGAACGACAGCTCGACCGGGGTCTCCCGGCCGAAGATGGAGACCAGAACCTTGAGCTTCTGGGTGTCGGCGTTGATCTCGGAGATCGTGGCGGGCAGGGTCTCGAACGGACCCTCCATGACGGTGACGGACTCGCCGACCTCGAAGTCGACGACCGCGACCTCGCGTGGCTTGCCGGTGGCGCCGCCACCCGAGCCGGCGCCGGCGGCGGCCGGGCTGTCGAGGTCGGCCGGGGCCAGCATCGTGAAGACCTCGTCGAGGCTCAGCGGCACCGGCTGGTGGGCGTTGCCGACGAAGCCGGTGACGCCGGGCGTGTGGCGCACGGCGCCCCACGACTCGTCGGTGAGGTCCATGCGGACCAGGACGTACCCGGGCATCCGCACGCGCCGCACGAGCTTCTTCTGGCCGTTCTTGATCTCGGTGACCTCTTCCATCGGCACCTCGGCCTGGAAGATGAACTCCTCCATGTTGAGGGACGTGGTGCGGTTCTCGAGGTTGGCCTTCACGCGGTTCTCGTAGCCGGCATAGGAGTGCACGACGTACCAGTCACCGAACTGGCTGGCCAGCATGTCCTTGAACTCCTGGACCGGGTCGCCGGGAGCCTCGTCGACCGGCGCCTCGTCGGCCGCGCCCTGGTCTGCGACCTCGTCGGCAGCGGTCTCGTCGGCAGGGGTCTCGTCGGCCGCGGCCTCGTCGGTGAACTCCAACCCGGGAGCCTCAGCGGCCGCGGGAGCCTGCTCGTCGGTCTCGAGCTCGTCGACGGCACCGTCGGCGACGACCTCATCGGTCTGCGCCTCGGCGTTGTCGGTGGTCCACTGGTCGGACACGCTGATTGCCTACTTCCTTGGAATGTCTGGGTGGTCGTGCGGCTACTTGCCGCCGAAGACCCACAGGACGAGCTTGGTGAACCCGAAGTCCACGGTCGAGACGAGCGCCATCACGAACACCACGAACACGATCACGACGATCGTGTAGTTGATGAGCTCGGACCGCGTCGGGCGCACGACCTTGCGCAGCTCGTCGAGGATCTGGCTGACGAACAGCGACAGCGAGCCGAAGAAGCGGGAGATCGGGTTGCCGCCCTTGCCGCGCTTGCGACCGGCCGCGCCAGAGCCGCGGGTGTCCGCGCTCACGTCCGTCACGATGTCTCTGCCTTCGCTCTTCGTATGCCGTGGTGCTGGGTCAGCACCGCGGGTCCTGCTGGTGGTCCTGCTGCGCAGGGCAGGAGGGACTCGAACCCCCAACCGCCGGTTTTGGAGACCGGTGCTCTACCAATTGAGCCACTGCCCTACGGAACTCGCCGGTGGGGCCGAGGAGTTCCCTGCGGCTGGTCTCGCCCGCGACTCATCGGCTCGAGGGCACGACGGAATCTTGGTCGAAGTCAACCGAGGAGCAAGCATACGTGAGGCCCGGGGCCGAACGCGAACTCGCCGGTGCCGTCGTCACACCAGGCCGAGCTCGTCCGCACGACGCACCACCTCGCGCCGGGTGCCCAGCCCCAGCTTCGTCAGCACGGCGGACACGTGGTGGTCGGCGGTCCTCGTCGAGATGTACAGCTGCTGGGCCAGCTCGGCGTTGGTCAGGCCACGGGCGACGAGCCGCGCGACGTCGAGCTGTCGGGAGGTCAGGCCGGAAGGGTTCGTGACGGTGCTGGTCCGGCGCCGGGACGGCACGCGGGTCACGCCCCTGTCCCGGAGCAGGCCCCGGCACCGGTCCGCGGCTGCCCAGGCACCCATGGTCTCGAGGTCGGCGACCGCGGCGACGGCGGTCTGCTCGTCGGGCGAGTCGACCCGGGCGAGTGCGCGCTCGTAGGGGGCGCCGAGGGCCTGCCACCGCTCCGCCGCCTCGTCGGCCCGTCCCTCCAGCTGCAGCGCGAAGGGCTCCGCGACCACCACCGCGCCCCCCGCCACCCCAGCCGTCCCGCCGCCATTCCCCGCCGCCGGGGCCGGGTGGCCGAGGCGCCGCAGCCACACCGCGAGGTTGCCGGCCGACCACTGGGTCCCGGCCACGGCCCCGGCCTCCCGCAACAGCGCACCCGCGGACTCGAGCCGCTGGTCGGGCGTGCCGAGGAGCCAGGAGCGCTCGGCGAACGCCGCCAGCACCGCGAGCCGGCCGAGCGGCTCTCCCATCTGCTCGGCCAGGGCCCAGGCCACCTCGAGGTGGTCCGGGCTGTCCTGCGACGGCGACGGCGACGGCGACGGCGACGGCGACGGCTCGTCGCCGCGGCGCAGGGCGACGAGACCGGCCACGAGGTGGGGCCAGAGGCTGGCGATGGGGGCGCCACCGTCGAGCACCGCCCGGGCGTCCTCGAGCCCGGCCTCCCAGCGACCGCGCTCGAGGTTGAGGCGGGATCGGACCCCGGTCTGCCACTGCTCGCAGATCGGGATGTCGCGCTCGACCGTGAAGGGCAGCGACTCGTCCAGCAGCGCCTCGGCGTCGCGGAAACGGCGGTGCTCCACGTCGAGGGCCGCGAGCTGCGACCAACCCGTCGAGGCCGTCTCGTCGTACTGCCGGTGGGCGGCGTCGTCCACCAGGCCGAGCAGCCGGGCCCGCGCTGGGGCCTCGCCGTCGAAGAGGACGTCCGCGAGCGCGCCCATGATCTCGGCGCGGACGAGCAGCTCGTCGTCGGCCCGCTCCACGGCCACCGCCCGGGTCAGCTCGCGCCCGGCGGTGGTGGCCTCGACGTCGTTGGCACGGAAGGCCAGCAGCAGCTCCATGGCGCGGGCCGCCCCATAGCTCGGAGCCGCGGCGTTCACGAGGGCGAGCTCGACGTGGCGCTCCGCGCTCGACCGGCGGGCGGAGTAGTACTCGACCAGGGCACGGCGATTGTGCGCCGCAGCCAGGCCGTCCTGGTCGCCGATCTCGGCCCACAGCCTGGTGGCCTCGCTGATCGCCCCGACGGCATCGGGCAGCCGGCTCACCATGTACAGCTGGTAGCTCAGCCTCTCCAGGAGGTTGGCCCGGTCGGCGAGGGCGTCGCCGCTGTTGGCCAGCGCGAGCTCGAGGAACGCGACGGCCTCGCGGTGGGAGCCCGCCTGGGCTGCCTCGGTGGCTGCCTGACCTGCGTACCGGCGGGTGCGGGTGCGGTCACCAGCCGCGTGCGCGTGGTGGGCGAGCACCGCGGGCTCCGCTCCGGCCAGTGCCTCGAGTGCCTCGAGGACGACGGTGTGCAGCCTGCTGGCGACGCCGGGGGCCACCGCGTCGTCGACCGCCCTGCGCGCCAGCTCGTGGCGGTACCCCACGCCACGGCGCGAACGGGTGAGCAACCCCGTCCCCTCGAGGCGGCGCAGCTGGGGCACGTCGATGCCGAGGGCCGGGAGCAGGCGGTCGTCGAGGGTGTCGGGGGCGGTGGCGATCAGCTGCAGGGCCTCGAGGTCGCCGTCGGCGAGGGCGCTCGTGCTCGCGAGCACGGCATCGCGCACCGAGAGCGGGAGCTCCTCGTCGGGGTGACGGGCGATCTCGGTGACGAAGAACGGGTTGCCCCCGGTCAGGGCGAGGACCGACACGGGGTCGATCCCGGTACCGCGCAGCACGGCCCCGATCGCGCCGACGGACAGCCCCTTGAGGGAGATCGTGCTGGCGGCGTCCATCCGGGCGAGGTCGCCGAGCAGGGGCCGGAGCGCGTGGTTCGTCCCGAGCTCGCCGTCGCGGTAGGTCAGGACCAGCACGACCGGAACGGGTTCCACGCGACGGGCGACGAAGCGCAGCACCTCGATCGACGCCTCGTCGATCCACTGGGCGTCCTCGATGACGATCGCCGTCGGCTCCCGGGCAGCCGCGTCGAGCAGTCGCTCGGCGACGGAGGCGGGCGGGCCGGGGTCTGCCTCCAGCGACACCCCCAGGTCGGTCAGCACGTCGCGCACCGGCCCCAGCGGCCGAGGGGTGTCGAGGGGGTCGCACAGCCCCTGGGCGACCCGGGTCCACTGCTGCCCGGCCGTCGCGGCCCTGACCACGGTGGACTTGCCGGCGCCCGCCTCACCGGCGACGGCGACGACACAGCCCTGCAGGCGGCTGCGCTCCAGGGCCGCACGGAGGTGCTCCAGCTGCGGCTCGCGCTCCACGAGCTCCACCCCGACAGGGTACGAGCGACGGTCGGGGTCCCGGAAGGCCTGATCCTCGGTGACCGCCAGCCGGGGGCGAAGGGGTCTGGTACCCCGTCCGCCCCCGACCGTGGCGTCGCTGCCGACCGACTGGCCCGCCGCGACGACTGACATCACCGGGTGACCTCCCGGCGGCGACGCCGGACGTCCAGCAGGACCTGTCGGGCGCTGCGCGGCCCGACCGGGCGGGCCGGGCGCCCGAGGTGCAGGACCTCGGTGAGGTAGGCCGTCTGGGTGTCGATCACGCCGTGACCTCCGCCCGCTGTCGGTCGTACTCGACCGCGGTGTGCTGCCCGAACTCGGCCGTGACCTCCGCCACGACGTCGCAGGGAAACCCGCCACGCCGGGCGTGCTCGCGGATCGTCTCGGCGTCCTGCGCCTCGTGGACGCAGTAGATCTTGTCGCCCGCAACGTAGCTGGTGACCCAGGTGTAGGGGACGCCCAGCGAGTCGACGGCCGCGTTGGAGGTGCGGGAGATGTCGGCGAGCTGCTCCATCGTCAGCTCGCTGGCGCCCGGGACGGTCCGCTCGATCAGGAATCGCTTCATGGTCTTGTTTCCTTCTTCTCTTGGTGTGGTGCGCCGGCGAGCGCCGACTGCCCCACCAGAGTCGGTTCCGGACCCGGTGCCGGGCATCGGTACCCACTGCCCATGTCTGCACCCGTCCCGCCCATGTCTGCACCCGTCCCGCCCATGTCTGCACCCGTCCCGCCCATGTCTGCACCCGTCCCGCCCATGTCTGCACCCGTCCCGCCCATGTCTGCACCCGTCCCGCCCATATCTGCACCCGTCCCGCCCATCTGCGCCTGCTGGCCCTGCCCAGGAGTGCCCCGTGACCGGGCTGCGGACGGGGAGTTCGCGGGGCACCGATGCTCTGGGACCATGGACGGCGTGACCGAGTCGAGCACTGCCACCGCGCCCCTCACCGACCGCTCCCCCGACGAGCTCGCCGCCTTCGCGGCCGAGCAGCGCCGGGCCTACGACGCCCTGGCCGCCAGCGGCCTCTCGCTCGACCTCACCCGCGGCAAGCCGGCCGCCGCGCAGCTCGATCTCTCCGAGGACCTGCTCTCGCTGCCCCGCGGTCACCAGGACGCGGCCGGCGTCGACACCCGCAACTACGGCGGGCTCGAGGGCATCGCCGAGCTGCGGGCGATGTTCGCCGAGCTGCTGGGCGTGGAGAGCGGCCAGGTCGTGGCCGGGGGCAACTCCAGCCTGGTGATGATGCGCGAGGTGCTGGTCGACCTGTGGCTGCACGGTGGCGTCGACAGCGAGCGCCCGTGGAGCCGCGAGGACAAGGTCACCTTCATCTGCCCCGTGCCCGGCTACGACCGCCACTTCACGCTGCTCGAGTGGTTCGGCATCGACATGGTCACCGTGCCGATGAACGACGACGGACCCGACGTGGACGAGGTCGAGCGGCTGGCGGCGAGCGACCCGGGCATCAAGGGCATGTGGCTGGTGCCGACCTATGCCAACCCCACCGGCTCGGTCGTGACCCAGGAGGTCGCAGCACGCCTGGCCGCGATGCCGACGGCGGCTCCCGACTTCAAGATCTTCTGGGACAACGCCTACGCGCTCCACCACCTGACCGCCGAAGAGACCAAGAGCGCCGACATCCTCAGCCTGGCGGCTGCCTCGGGCCACCCCCATCGCCCGATCATGTTCGCGTCCACCTCCAAGATCACCCTGGCCGGCGCGGGCGTCGCGTTCCTCGCCGGCTCGCTCGAGACCGTGAAGTGGTACACCGGCCACCTCGGCAAGGGCGCCATCGGCCCCGACAAGGTCAACCAGCTGAGGCACGCGCAGTTCTTCCAGACCCCGCAGGGCGTGCGCGACCACATGGTCCGGCACCGCGAGGTCATCGCCCCGAAGTTCGCCGAGGTGCAGCGCATCCTCGACGAGCGGCTCGGCGGCCTCGGCGTGGCGAGCTGGACCACCCCCACGGGTGGCTACTTCGTCAGCCTCGACGTCCTCGACGGCACCGCGGCGCGCGTCGTCCAGCTCGCCAAGGAGGCAGGCATCGCCCTCACCCCGGCGGGCGCGTCCTTCCCCCGGGGCGACGACCCGCGCGACCGCAACATCCGGCTCGCGCCGACGTTCCCGCCCCTCGAGCAGGTCACCCAGGCCATGGAGGCCGTCACCACCTGCGTCCTGCTCGCCGCCGCCGAGAAGCTCACCGCCTCCGCCTGAGGCCCGTATGCCGGGTGGTGCCCTTGCGGGCGGGCGGTCCGTCCCGCAGGGTGGGTCCATGAGCGACCAGCCCGGTACCGAGAGCTTCGAGGACGACCTCGGGAGCTACAGCATCGACGACGCGACCGACTCCGGCAGCGGCCAGGACGACCTGCTCGACGCCAGCGAGGGCGACAACGAGCCGTGGTCCCCGCCGGACAGCATGCCGCGCAACACCGAGTGGGGCACGACCGCCTGGGAGCAGTCCCAGGAGGAGACGATCAACCAGCGCATCGCGCAGGAGGTCCCCGACCCGGACTCCGCCTACGGCGCCCCCGACAACGAGTCGGGCCTCGACCGCGACCCGCGGGACCGGGTCGGTGGCGACGACCCGGACGCGATCTCGGCCGAGGACGACTGGGTGGGCGACTCCGAGGTGGGTGACGCGGCGGCGGGCGAGCTCGTCGAGGAGGACGAGGGCGTTCGCCAGGACACCGACAAGGACCTGGACGCGCGCGAGGCCGGGCCTGCCGGACCCGGCGACGGACCCGAGGCCGGCGCCATGCACGTCGTCGAGGACTAGCCGGACGCGTCCTCGCACCACCGGGGGGACCTGCACGTCTGCGCCGACCCGACCTGCCAGACTGCACGGCATGCCGCGCCCGGTGACCGCCCTGCCCAAGGCGCACCTGCACCTGCACTTCACCGGGTCGATGCGTGTCGAGACGGTGCGCGAGCTGGCCCAGTCGCACGGGCTGCGGCTGCCCGACTCCCTGACGAGCGGCTATCCCCCGGTGCTGAGCGCGCGTGACGAGCGGGGGTGGTTCAGGTTCCAGCGGCTGTACGACGCTGCCCGCGCGGCCGTGCGCACCGAGGCCGACATGCGCCGGATCGTGCGCGAGGCGGCGCTCGACGACGCGGCTGAGGGGTCGCGGTGGCTGGAGATCCAGGTCGACCCGACGTCCTACGCGCCCTTCCTCGGTGGCATCACCCCTGCGCTGGAGATCGTGCTCGACGAGGCTGCCGCCGCCTCCCGCGAGGGTGGCGCCCCGGTGGCCGTAGTCGTCGCGGCCAGCCGGATCCGGCACCCGCTGGACGCCCGGACCCTCGCCCGGCTCGCCGCCAAGCATGCCGGCGAGGGCCCCGGCACCGTCGTGGGGTTCGGCCTGAGCAACGACGAGCGACGCGGCGCCACCGAGGAGTTCGCCCCGGCCTTCGAGATCGCCCGCAGGGCCGGGCTCGCCCTGGTCCCGCACGCCGGCGAGCTGCTCGGCCCGACGGCCGTCGAGACCACCCTCGACTCGATCCGCCCGGACCGCATCGGGCACGGGGTGCGCAGCGTCGAGGACCCGTGGGTGCTGGACAAGGTCGCCGACGCCGGGGTCGCCCTCGAGGTCTGCCCACGCAGCAACGTCGCCCTCGGCGTCTACGGCAAGGCCGCGGAGGTGCCGCTGCGCACCATCGTCGAGCACGGCATACCGGTGGCGTTGGGGGCCGACGACCCGCTGTTGTTCGGGTCGCGCCTCGCCGACCAGTACGACACGGCCCGTACGGCTCTGGGCTTCACCGACGACGAGCTGGCCGAGCTGGCGCGGGGCTCGCTGCGGGCCTCACGCGCCCCAGAGGCGGTCCGCAAGGCCGCGCTGGCCGACGTCGACGCGTGGCTCGCGACCGCGTCCGACTGACCGCTGCACGCGACCTAGAGGTCGTGCCCCACGAACACCGGCTCGTTGACCAGGCTCACCCCGAACGCGTCGTGCACCCCGTCGCGCAGGTGCCGGGCCAGCTCGGCCACGTCGGACGCGGTGGCGTCGCCCCGGTTGGTGATCGCGAGCGTGTGCTTGCCCGACAGGGCTGCGCCGCTGCCCGGGAGCGAGAACCCCTTGGCGAACCCGGCCTTGTCGATCAGCCACGCCGCGCTGGTCTTGACGTTGCCGTCGGCGTCGGCGAACCGCGGTGGTGAGGCGTCGGGCCCGAGCCGCGCAGCCGCCCGTCGCTCGAGGTCGTCGAACCGCCTGGTCGACAGGATGGGGTTGGTGAAGAAGGACCCGCACGACCATGTGTCGTGGTCGTCGGCGTCGAGCACCATCCCACGGTTCCGCCGCTGTTGCAGAACCCCCTCGCGAGCCTCGCCCAGGGGGACCCGCTCGCCCGGTGCCACGCCGAGCTGACGGGCCAGGTCGGCATACCCGACCGGCTGGCTGAGCTCGCTGGGAACCAGCTGGAACAGCACGTCGAGCACGACGAAACGGGTGGTGGCCTTGAAGATCGAGTGACGGTAGGTGAACGCGCAGTCGAGCGCCGCGAAGGTGCGGACCTGCTGCGCCCCCCGGTCCCAGACGCGTACCGAGGCGATCGTCTGGGCGACCTCCTGGCCGTAGGCGCCGACGTTCTGCACCGGCGTGGCGCCCGCCGACCCCGGGATGCCCGACAGCGCCTCGACGCCGGACCAGCCCTCGGCCACGGCGCGGGCGACGAGCTCGTCCCAGACCACCCCCGCCCCGACCCGGACCATGACACCTCCGCACAGGTCGGCCGACTCGACGGTCACACCGTCGTTCGCCATCCGCACGACCGTGCCGGCGAAGCCCTGGTCGGCGATGACGAGGTTGGAGCCGCCGCCGACGACCAGCAGCGGCTCGTCGGCGTCGTCGACCTCACGGATCACGTCGACCGCCTCGTCGATGGACTCTGCGGTCACGAGCCGCGCGGCGGGCCCGCCCACCCGCATGGTGGTGAGCGACGCCAGGGGGACGTCGTGTTCCTCGCGCATCACTGGTTGCTCTCTGTCGGGGACCGTTGCTCGCACCGGGCCCGACGTTTCGGACCCCGCAGCGAGGTTCAGTCGAGCTGGACGACGGCCAGGCAGCGCCCGAGCACCTTGGCGCCCTCGGCGGTCACGGTGAGCTCGACCGTCGCACGGCGCGTCTCCTCGTCGACCGACTTGACCAGCCCGGTCACCTCGACGGCGGCGCCCGACCTCGGGACGACGACCGGCTTGGTGAACCGGGTGCCGAACTCGACGACGCGACCGCCGTCACCGGCCCACTCCTCGACGACCGACCCGGCGGCCCCCATCGTCCACATGCCGTGCGCGATGACGTCGGGCAGGCCGACGGACGTCGCGAAGTCCTCGTCCTGGTGGATGGGGTTCTGGTCGCCGGAGGCGTTCGCGTAGGCCACGAGGGTCTCGCGGCCGACCGGCACGGTCACGGGACCGATGGTGTCGCCGGCGGTGGCCTGCGCCACGGTGCGTGCCGCCACGGTCACTCCCCTCCTCGGATGACGATGGTGGACGTCGAGGTGCACAGCGCCTCGCCGCCCTCGGTCGCGAGCTCGGTGCGCGTCGTGACCATGGCGTGGCCGCCGGCCTCACGCACCGAGTCGACGGTCAGGGTGCCGATGACCGAGTCGCCGGCGGTGATGGGCCGGTGGTGGACGAAGCGCTGCTCGCCGTGGACGACCCGGCTGTAGTCGATGCCGGCCTCGGGGTCCTGGACGAACACGGCGTCGCACTGCTGGGCGATCGTCACCGCGAACGTCGGCGGCGCGATGACGTCGCGGTAGCCGGCGGCCTGCGCCGCCTCGCTCGAGGTGTGCACGGGGTCCTGCGAACCCACCGCGGCAGCGAAGGCAGCGAGCGTGGCCGCGTCCACGGCATACGGCCCGCTCGGTGGGTAGCTGCGCCCTGCGAAGTCTGCGTTGACGGCCATGCTGCCCACCCTATTGCGCACCGGTCCGGCCATGACAAAGCGACTGCACGACAAAGCCGCCCGGCGGACGAGAGGTCCGGGGCGGCTGTCGGTGCGGCTGGGGTCAGCGGGTCTCGCGGTGGACCGTGTGCTTGCCGTCGCGCGGGCAGAACTTCTTCATCTCCAGGCGGTCGGGGTTGTTCCGACGGTTCTTCTTGGTGATGTAGTTGCGCTCCTTGCAATCCACGCACGCCAAGGTGATCTTGGGGCGGACATCGGTGCTCTTGCTAGCCACGGGGCAACCTGCTCTCGGAACTGACTGGTGGTCTGTCTGGGTCCAACATGATGGTGGGCGCACCGACGTGGCGCGACGACGCATCAGAATACGCGACCTCAGGGAGATTCCTGAAATCGAGGTTGTAGCGGGAGCGGGGCTCGATCCCGCGACCTCACGATTATGAGTCGTGCGCTCTAACCAGCTGAGCTACCCCGCCTCGGGGTCGGCGGCTCTTGCGAGTGCCGTCCCAGAGCCCCCTGTCGGAATCGAACCGACGACCTTTTCCTTACCATGGAAACGCTCTGCCGACTGAGCTAAGGGGGCGCGCACGGCCTGCGCGGTCACCCGCGCGGTAGTGCGACGGTGAGACTACACGGTCCGAAGGCTCCGGAAAAAATCGGCGGTATGCCGGGTGCCCGGCACCCGCGCGGACCTCACCGGAAGGCCTGCTCGCCCGTCATCGCCTGCCCCACGACGAGGGTGTGCATCTCGACCGTGCCCTCGTAGGTGAGGACCGACTCGAGGTTGTTCATGTGCCGGATGACGGGGAACTCGAGGCTGATCCCGTTGGCGCCCAAGATGGTCCGCGACGTGCGGCAGATCTCGATCGCCTCGCGGATGTTGTTGAGCTTGCCGAGGCTCACCTGCGTCGGGGTGAGGGTGCCGGCGTCCTTGCGGCGGCCGAGGTGCAGCGCGAGCAGCTGGCCCTTGACCAGCTCGAGGGCCATGTCGGCGAGCTTGGCCTGGGTGAGCTGGAAGCCGGCCAGCGGGCGCCCGAACTGCTGGCGCTGCATCGAGTACCGACGAGCGGTGTCGAGGCTGTCGCGCGCAGCGCCGAGGGCTCCCCAGACGATGCCGTAGCGGGCCTCGGAAAGGCAGGCGAGCGGCCCCTTGAGCCCCCGGACCTCCGGGAAGACGGCGTCGGCGGGCAGCCGGACCCCGTCCATGACCAGCTCGCTCGTGACCGAGGCCCGCAGGCTGAGCTTGTGCTTGATCTCGGGCGCGGAGAACCCCGCGGTGTCGGTCGGGACCACGAAGCCGCGGATGCCGTCGTCCGTCTGCGCCCAGACGACTGCCACGTCGGCGATGGAGCCGTTGGTGATCCACATCTTGGCTCCGTCGAGGACCCAGTCGTCGCCGTCCCGCCGCGCGCGGGTGCGCATCGAAGCGGGGTCGGAGCCGTGGTCGGGCTCGGTCAGGCCGAAGCAGCCGATCGCCTCACCGGCGGCCATCCGCGGCAGCCACTGCTGCTTGTGCTCCTCGCTGCCCCAGTGGTGGATGGCGAACATGGCCAACGAGCCCTGCACGGAGACCAGGCTTCGGATCCCGGAGTCGGTGGCCTCCAGCTCGAGGCACGCGAGGCCGTAGTCCACGGCCGACATGCCCGCGCAGCCGTAGCCCTCGAGGTGCATGCCGAGCAGGCCGAGGCCGCCGAGCTCCTTCGTGAGGCCGCGGACGTCGTCGACCTCACCGCGCTCGAACCAGTCCGCGACGTGCGGCTGGACCCTGCGGTCGAGGAAGGTGCGGACCGTGCCGCGGATGGCCTTCTCCTCGTCGCTGAGCAGGTCGTCGATTCCGGCGAGGTCCATGGGGTCGGCGGTCATGTCGGCCAGTCTGCCGTGTGCCGGCACGGTCGTGGCCGGTCGTGTCGACGACGACCCGCCGGAGTGGTCACGGCGGGTCGTCGTCGAAGCGTGGGTGCCCGCTCAGGGGCGGTCGTCGACGAGCTCGGAGATCCGGGCGATGGCGTAGGCGTAGCCGCTGGTGCCGCAGCCCATGATCACGCCGGTCGAGACCGAGGACAGGAACGAGTGGTGCCGGAAGGCCTCACGCTTGTGCACGTTGCTGAGGTGGACCTCGAACACCGGGATCGAGATCGCCGCGAGGGCGTCGTGGATCGCGACGGAGGTGTGCGTGTAGGCGCCCGCGTTGATGACCAGGCCCACAGCCGTGTGGCGCGCCTCGTGGATGGCGTCGACCAGCTCACCCTCGTGGTTGCTCTGCCGGAAGTCGATGTCGAGCCCCGCGAGGCTGGCCGCCTTGCGGCACAGCGCCTCGACGTCGGCGAGGGTGTCGGTGCCGTAGATCTCGGGCTCACGCTCGCCGAGCAGGTTGAGGTTGGGCCCGTTGAGGACGAGAACGGTGGGCTGACTCATCGTGGGCGCGCTCCTGTGGCTGGGCGAATGCCGCGTGGCCCGCGGCGGTGCGGGGTGCGCCCTCACGGTGGCACGCCCGCTACCCCTTCAGGGTAGGACAGCCGCAGGCTCGGCATGTCCGGATGACCCCGTCCTCATCCGTTTGGTCGGCCAGGGGCACGGGTGGCCCCTCAGCCGGACAGCGCCCTCCAGATGACGATGACGACCACGACCGCGACCACGGCGACCGCGACCTGCTTGCCGTAGGTCCTGATGAGGACCGGAAGCACCGTGCTGCCGAGGTCGAGGGCATCGTCCTGGGCTGGTGCCGGGCGAGGCGCGGGCGGCCGGGGCGCCGCGGGCTGAGG
>NZ_JBFUEO010000015.1:0-75737 GCF_056403935.1 Pedococcus sp. P2_E4
CGACGTCACCSCACGCGTCCAGGACCCGGTGCACCCCGGCCACCAGCTCCCGCGCCGACRCCGCGGACTCCCGWCCCGGYGCCGACGCCRCGGAMTCCCTCGCCGGCACCGCGGGCTCCCTCGCCGGCGCCCCCGGGCACGCCGGCAACGGCGGTGCGGGGGCAAGAGGTGCGATGGCCATGCTTGATTCTATTCGAACACCTGTTCGAACACGAAAGGTTGTCCACAGGCTTGCGCACCCAGGTGGTCAGCGCTCGTCAGCGCTCGTCAGCGCTCGTCAGGGCTCGACCAGCTCAGCGCTCGTCAGGGCTCGACCAGCTCAGCGCTCGTCAGGGCAACGAACGCAGGGCGACGCGGGACGGTGGCTGCCCCGAGCGTGCGGGGCAGCCACCGAAGGATCTGGTGCGTGGGGGTCAGTGGCCGTGCGAACCGCCGCCACGCTGGGAGGCGGGGGCCTGCTCGCCGCTGTCGCCATCGCCGCCGTCGCCATCACCCTCGTCAGCCTGGTCGTCGTCACCCTGGTCGTCGCCGCCCTGGTCGGCGTCGTCGCCGCCCTTGGACGGGTGGGCACTCGGCGAATGCTCGGCCCGGTGGTCGACCTCGCCGCCACCGTTGACGTCGGCGTGCTCGTCGTCCGAGCCGACACCGTCGTGGTGGTTGGCGAACGCCGTCGCGTTCGGCGTGTGGGTCTGCGTGCCCGCCTCGTCGGAGGCGTCCTCGGCGTCCTCACCCTGCGCGTCGCCGTCCTGGTCGTCGCCCTCGGTGTCCTCCGGCGCCACGGTGGCGGTCTCCGTCTCGGTCTCGGCCTCGCTGGCCTCGGTCGTGGTCGTGGTGTCGCTCGGGTCGTCCTGCTGCACGAGGGCGGGCTCACGGTCGTCGCCGCCACCGGTCGCGGCCACGGCGACACCGCCGAGGGCTGCGAGAGCAAGGGCTGCGCCAACGGCGACGGCAACACGGCCGGCACGGCGGAGGGGAAGTCGGACAACGGTCACGCGATCGCTCCTTGGGTGGGGGGTGGTGCCCAGGCCCTGTCCGGCGGGGTCGTCGAAGAACGCGGCCAGCTCGGCGCTGGGCTCCACGAACGCGCGGGCGACCATGGCGCGCAGCGCCTCGACGGCGGGGGCTGCCGGGTCGCTGGCGGGCAGGTGCAGTCCGCTGCGGGTGGGGTCTTCGGGCTCAGGCATGTCGGGGGTTCAATCGAGCGAGGGCTTCGCGGGGATACGGGTCGCCCGCAACTTCTCTGCGCAGGCGCGCGAGGGCGCGGTGCTGCAGCGACTTCACGGCTCCGACGTCCTTGCCCAGCACTACCGCCGTGTCCTCGAGGCTGAGGTCGGCCACCACGCGCAACGTGAGCACCGCCCGCTGGTCCGCGGTCAGGGCACCCAGGACCTGCGCCACCTGCTCGTCCTCGATCCTCGCGAGCGCCACCGCCTCCGCCGACGGCCCTGCAGGGTCCACGCCTGCCTCGTCCCACGGCACCCATGGTCCGCGGCGGACGCGCTGCCGGTGCCAGTCGACCTGCCGGCGGTGGGCGACCGTGAACAGCAGCGCCACGAAGCCTGCGCCCCCGCCGGAGATGCGGCCCACCTGGCGGAAGACGGCGAGGAACACCTCGCTCGTGACGTCCTCCGCCTCGACGACTCCGTGCGAGCGCAGATAGGCGGCCACCCGCGGGGAGAGCTCGCGCCACAGCAGGCCGAACGCGGCCGGGTCGCCCGCCGTCGCCGCGGCGACAGTGGCGTCCATGGGGGCGCAGTCCACCGGTGTCCACCTCCGCTTGCCGGTCCAGTGGCGCCCTGCCCGCCAGGTCAGGACAGTAGCGGCTCCGCTCGGCGTTTGCGCGCGTTTGCCCCTGTCTGGCCCCGTCAGCGTCGTCTGGCCCCGTCCAGTGCCTGCCCCGTCCCGTCAGCGTCGGGGTGGCCGGGGCAGGAAATAGCTCGCGCGCTCCTGGTATGCCGCGTAGCCGGGTCGCTGCGCCATGTGCCGCTCGAGGAGGCGGGCACCCGTGGCGAACACGAGGAAGTAGGTCATCGCCACGGGCGACAGCACCGTGAGCACCCCCGGCCAGGCGCTGGCGGCGACCAGCCAGATCCCCCACCAGACGCTGGAGTCACCGAAGTAGTTGGGGTGACGGGTCCACGCCCACAGACCGCGGTCCATGACCTTGCCGCGGTTGGCCGGGTCGGCCTTGAACGCCTTGAGCTGCCGGTCCCCGATCGCCTCGAAAGCCAGCCCCACGCCCCACAGGAGGACGCCGACCAGCGCCACGGCCACGAGCCCGCCGCCGGCCGAGGCGCTCACCTGGATCGGGAGCGAGACGAACCAGACCGCGAGCCCCTGCACGCCGTAGACCTTCCGGATCGCGACCCAGGTCGGGTTGCCGGGCTCCTGCGCCAGCATCTCGGCATAGCGCGGGTCCTCCCCCTTGCCCGAGTTGCGCGTGTGCATGTGCCAGGCCAGTCGCAGCCCCCACAGCGACACGAGCCCGACCAGCAGGACCCGACGCCAGGCTGCTCCGTCACCGACCACCGCGGCCGTGGCCGCCACCACGGCGAAGCCGATGCCCCACGTCGTGTCGACGACGCTGACCCGGCCCTGACGACGCCCCTCCAAGGCCGTCAGGGCCATCAGCACCGCGACAGCGACGAGCGACGCGACCGTGACGACGACGAAGTTTCCCCCGTCGAAGGTCACGACCAACCCCCCGGACGGACCGGCTCCAGGTCCGCAGCCCCTCGGTCCGGCCGCACGGACAGGATCTGGTCGACGCCCATCCGGCCGTCACGGAACGCCATCGCGCCCCCGACGAGGTACAACCGCCACACCCGGGCGACCTCCTCCCCCACCAGCGCCACGGCCCGGTCCCAGTTGGCCTCGAAGGTCTGGTGCCACGCGGCGACCGTGCGGACGTAGTGCTCGCGAAGCGTGTGGACGTCACGCACCTCGAGTCCCGAGCCCTCAATGAGGGCAACGGTTTCCCCGACCGGACGCATGTGCATGTCCGGCGCGATGAACGACTCGATGAACGGCCCGCCGCCCGGGAACTTCCCACGGCGCGACATCTGCTGCACCAGCACGCGCCCCCCGGGTCGCACCGCGTCGTGGAGCACGCGCGCGTAGGTCGGGTAGTTCTCCTGTCCCACGTGCTCACCCATCTCGAGCGACACGACGGCGTCGAACCCCCGGTCGGACACGGAACGGTAGTCCTGGAGCCGGATCTCGACCCGGTCCTCCAGCCCACGCTCGCGGATGCGGGCGTCGATGAAGTGCTTCTGCTCCGCCGCAATGGTCACGCCCGTGACGTGCGCGCCGAAGTGCTCGGCGGCATACAGGCTCATCGAACCCCACCCGCACCCCACGTCGAGCAGCCGCGCGCCCGGACCGAGGCCGAGCTTGCGGCCGACGAGCTCGAACTTGTCGCGCTGGGCGTCCTCGACCGTGTAGTCGGGGTCGTCGGAGCGCCAGTACCCGCACGAGTAGGCCATGTGGGGGTCGAGGATCAGCTGGTAGAAGTCGTTGGACAGGTCGTAGTGGTGGTGGATCGCCTGCCGGTCGCGCAGCGCGCTGTGCAGGCGTCCCGTGAGGACGGCCTGGCTCGCCGGGGGCGGCAGGGGTAAGCCGATCGCTCGGGCCTGGGCCGCCACCCTGAGCAGCGCCGCCACCGTTGCGGGGCTGGGTCGGACGCCCGTCAGCCCTCGGTCGCGCGCGATCTCCCACACGTGGGTCAGTGCCGCGTCGAGGTCGCCCTCGACGTCGAGGTCCCCGGTGACGTACGCCTGCGCGGCACCCAGCTCTCCGGGGTGACGCACCAACCGGCGCAGCGCCCGTGGGGAGCGGATGACGACGCGGGGCGCGTCGACCGGGCCGGCGACACTGCCGTCCCAGGCCGTCAGGTGCACCGGTAGGGCACCGCCGACGATCGGGGCCAGGGCGTCGGCGAGCCTGGTCGCGAAGCCGGACCCCCTTGCGCCAACTGCGGTTTCGCGAGACCCGCGTTCTCGGAGAAGGGTCATCGGGTCGCCTCCCGCTCGAGGACGAGCTGCTGCACGTCGAGGTAGCCGGACCTGAACCCGGCGCGCGAGTACTCGAGGTAGAAGTGCCACATCCGGACGAAGACCTGGTCGAAGCCGAGTTGGTGCACCCGCTGGAGCGAGGCCAGGAACCGCTCGTCCCAGAGGCGCAGCGTCTCGGCGTAGTGCTGCCCGAACGACAACCGCTCGGTGACTCGCAGCGAGGTGTGGTCGCGGTTGACGTCGACGATGGCCTGGGTCGAGGGCAGGAACCCGCCGGGGAAGATGTACTTGTTGATCCAGGTGTAGGTGTAGCGGGTGGCCAGCATCCGGTCGTGCGGCATGGTGATGGCCTGGATCGCGACCCGTCCACCAGGGGCCAGGACCGTGTCGATGGTCTCGAAGTACTCCTGCCAGTACTCGTGGCCGACGGCCTCGATCATCTCGACGGAGACCACGGCGTCGTACTCGCCCTTGACGAGGCGGTAGTCGAGGAGCTCGACGTCGACCTGGTCCGACAAGCCCGCCTCGGCGATGCGGGCGCGGGCCAGCGCCTGCTGCTCGCTGGACAGGGTCACGCTCGTGACGGTCGCGCCACGGCGGGCCGCGCGGATCGCGAGCTCACCCCAGCCGGTGCCGATCTCGAGGACGCGGGTGCCCCGGCCGACGTGGGCGGAGTCGAGCATGCGGTCGATCTTGCGCTGCTGCGCGAGGGCGAAGCCGTCCCAGTCGGCCGGTGCCTGTGGGACGGCGACCTCGACGGCCTCACCGGCCACCGACGAGCCGGTCCGCGACGTCCCGTCGAACAGCGCCGACGAGTAGCTCAGCGTCGGGTCGAGGAAGGTGGCGAACAGGTCGTTCGACAGGTCGTAGTGCCGCGCGATGTTGTCACGGGTGTTGTCGGTCGTGTTGCGCTCGGCCTGCGGGTGACGCGCCACGTAGACCGCCCTCAGCTTCTGCAGCGGGCCGGGGATCAGGGTGGCCATCTGGGCGGCGAAGACCTCGAGCAGGCCGGCGAGGTCCGGTGCCTCCCAGTCGCCGGCCATGTAGGACTCGCCGAACCCGATCAGGCCCTTCGCGCCCAGGGCGGCGAAGAACGCCTCGGGGCGGTGCACGACCATGAGCGGCGCCGACTCGTCGTGCGCGGCTCCGCCGACGAGCGTCCCCCCGCCGAGGTCGATGCGCACGGGGAGCCGCGAAGCGGCGGCACGGAAGAGCTGGCGCGCGACGCGGACCTCGACGGCACCGCGCACCTTGGCGCGCGAGACGGTCAGGTCGGGCCAGCGGGTGTGGTCGATGAGTGGGCTGGCGGGGACGCCTGCGGTGGCAGTGGTCACTGGACGGCCTCCTGTGAGTGGGCGGGGCGCGGCTGCACGGGAAGGCGGCGCAGCCAGAGTCGTATGCCGTGCCACCGGATCCGGGCCGACACGGCAAGGGGTTCGAGGGGTTGGGTCAGGGCGATGCGCAGGATCCCCGCCCTCGTGACGCGTGCGGCCCGGCCGGTCATCCCGGCGACGAACGGGTGACGTCCCGGTCGGTCGAGGACCACCTGGACGCGCAGCCGGTCACCGGGCTCCGGGACGGTGAGGCGGTAGCGCCCCGACACGTCGTTGAACGGACTGACGTACAGCGCCTTGTCGACCTCGGCCCGGCCATCGTCGTCCGCCCGCACGAGGTAGGCGTGCCGGTCACCGTAGGTGTTGTGGACCTCGACCACCGTGCAGACGAGGGCGCCCGAGGAGTCGTGGCACCAGAACACGGAGATGGGGTTGAAGACCGTGCCGAGCACCCGCGGCATGGTGAGCATGCGCACCGAACCGCCCGGCAGGTCGATCCCGTGCGTGGCGAGGAAGGTGTCGACGTTCTGGCGCAGGGTGCGGGCCGGGTCGCCGAGGTGGTCCCGCGCCTCGAACCGGGCGAGCGGGGACAGGACCCCGAGCGAGGGGAGGTCGTCGAGGTCGACCAGCCACTGGTGACTGCGGTGGCGGAACCTGTGCTCGACCGGCTCGGTGCGCGCGTGCCACACCGACGTGGTGTAGATGCGGGTGGTGGGTCCGGCCATCATCGCGCCACAGCCTCGAGCAGGTCGGTCCGCGACGCATCCCAGGTCCCCCCGAGGTGCGCTGCGGCCGCGACACCGGACCGGGCGCCGTCCTCGTGGAAGCCCCAGCCGTGGTAGGCCCCGGCGAACGCGATGCGGGCGGTGTCGATGGTGGGCAGACGGCGCTGCGCGGCCACGGACTCGGGCGTGTAGAGCGGGTGCTCGTAGTGCATCGTGTCGAGGACGGTCGCGGGGTCGACGCAGTCCTCGCCGTTGAGGGTGACCAGCAGCCGCTCCGGCCCGGTGTCGAGACGCTGCAGGCGGGTCATGTCGTAGGTGACGAGGACGCCACCGGTCGCGCCCTCGCGCTGCCAGTAGTTCCACGAGGCCATGGCGCCGGAGCTCTGCGGCAGGACCGACTGGTCGGTGTGGAGCTGGGCGACGTTGCGCGAGTAGGGAATCGCTGCCAGGACCTCGCTCTGCGCCGCGGTCGGTGCACGCAGCATGGCCAGCGCCTGGTGGGGGTGGGTCGCGATGACGACGGAGTCGTAGGTGTCGCGTGCGCCCGAGGCGTCCTCGACGACGACCCCGCCCGGGCCCTCGGTGACCCAGCTCACGGGAGTGCCGAGCCGAACGTCGTCGAGGCCGGCGGCGACACGCGAGACGTACTGCACCGAACCGCCGACGACGGTGCGCCACGTCGGCGAGCCGAAGACCGTGAGCATGCCGTGGTGGTCGAGGAACTCGAACAGGTAGCGCGCCGGGTACTGCAGGGACAGCATCGGGTCGCAGGACCACACGGCCGCCACGAGCGGCTCGAGGAAGCAGGTCGTGAAGTAGTCGCTGAACCCGACCCTGGCCGCGAAGGACTCGAGGGTCTCGTCGTCGCCGGGGACCGCCAGCACGGCCCGCGCGGCCCGGTGGAAGGCGCGCACCTCGGTGAGCATGCGCAGGTAGCGCGGGTTGACGAGGTTCGAGGGACGGGGGAACAGGCCGCGCGCACCCTTGGCCCCGGCATACTCCAGGCCCTGGTCCGCGCACCGCACGGACATCGACATGTCGGAGTCCTGGGTGGCCACACCGAGCTCGGCGAACAGGCGGAGCAGGGTGGGGTAGGTGCGGTCGTTGTGCACGATGAAGCCGGTGTCGACGGCGACCGTGCGCCCGGCCACCTCCACGACGTGGGTGTCGGCGTGCCCGCCCAGCCGCGCGTCCGCCTCGTAGAGGGTGACGTGGGCGTCCTTGGCGAGGACGTGGGCGGCCACGAGGCCGGCCACGCCACTGCCGATCACGGCGCGTCGTGCAGTGCTCATGGGGCTCCGTTCAGGTCGGGCGGGTCGGCGAGTCATTCGGCGCCCGGTCCCCCGTGGATTGGGGTCATCACTCGTCCGCGGGTCGGCCGGACGGCGCCGGTCGGCGCGAGGGAGGCCCGGCGATGGCGCCGGCCGCGCGGGCGGTCTCGCCGACGAGCCACTCCAGGGGGCCGCGGAGGCCGAGGAGCGCGAAGACGGCTCCCGTCCCGAGCACGAGGATGACCTGCTCGGTGTAGTCGCGCTCGAGGTGCGGCCAGTAGCCCTCCGCCATCACGAGGACGTGCAGCGTGTAGAGGCTCAGGGTCATGGCCCCCGCGCCGAAGGCCGCTGCCCACAACCGGGTGCCCGCGCGAGTGACGAGCAGGCACACACCGATCACGAGCAAGGCGCTGCCGATGGTCCGGGCCAGGTCGAGCGGCGTCCCCGAGTGGGGTGTGTCGACGGCGAGCCACCACCAGGTGCCGGTGGGCGTGCTGCCCGAGAACCCGTGCACGAGGAAGGCGTCCTGCATGGCCGGGTCGGTGACGTCGTAGGGGAAGTCCGCGCGCAGGGCGTCCTGGGCCCCGGGGCGGGCGAGCAGGGCGCGGGAGAGCAAGGCCGCCCCCACGACGAGCGCGGCCCCGAGCCCGGCCATGGTGGCCGCCGTCCGCGGTCGACGCAGGCTGCTGCGCCCCACGGCCAGCCCGGCCAGCAGGTAGGCGACCCAGACCGCAGCGGGGTAGTAGCCAGTGAAGAGCAGGTCCGCAGCGAGCCGACCCGGGTCGAGCAGGTCGCCCGGAGTGGGGCTGCCGCCCACCCGCGGTGGCAGGTGGGGCCGGACGACCATGCTGACGACCGGCAGCACCACCACCCAGGCGGCCGCGGCCACGGCCAGCACCCGCGACGACCACCCGAGGAAGGGCAGCCCGAGCAGGAACAGCACGGCGTAGTAGCCGAGGATGACCGCGATGTGCGTCGGCAACAGGCCCAGGGTCAGCCCGAGCGCGCCGATGAGCAGCGCCCGCACGAGGATCCGCACGGAGGCAGCGACCCGGACCCGACCGTGCGGGGGACGTTCGCGACCACTGACGAGCGCGAGGCTGACGCCGGCGAGCACCGCGAACAGCGCGGAGGCCCGACCGCCGGCGAGCTGTTGGGGCCACGGGACGCGCGCCCCGTCGAAGCCGGGCAGGACGTGGGTCGCCATCATGCCGAGGAGGGCCAGGCACCGGGCCACGTCGACGCCCACGACGCGCGAGAGCGACACTCGAGGCAGTGCGCGGGACAGGCCGGTCGCCCGGTCCGCCGGGGTCTCGGACGAGGGCATGCGGGCATCCTGCCAGCCACGACCGCCGCGATCGCCGTTTCGCTCACGGTGTGCGGGCGGCGACGGGGCGAGGTCCGGACAGGCAGTCGCCTCCGGCGCGTCGTGAGGGGCGGGGACACCGGAGGCGACGGGACAGGGGGCTCAGCCGCACCAGGGGTAGATGAACAGGCTGTGGTCGCCTGCGCGGTGGTCGGCGAGCACGACGCTGAGGGGCAGCGGGTCGGGCAGCGAGGCGACGTCCGTGCCGGCCCGCGGCGCGACCCCCACGGCCACGGCGGTGCTGATCGGCAGGCCGTTCTTGGCGACCGCGCTGAACACGCCGAGACCCTTCAGCGCGTTCATGCCGGCGCGCATGCAGTCGGTGTCTGGGGCCGCCTGGGCTGCGGCGGCGGGCACCAGCACCGCGAGGGTGGTCGCTGCGGAAGCGGCAAGTAGCCGGGTGGTCCTCATCATGGCCTGTCCTCCTGATCGGGCGGCCGGATGCGTCCGACCGCTGTGTCTAACCTTTGTCTAAGGTCTTCCCTCCGAAGGATGCCCCTTCCTCCCCCGGTTGTCCAGACCTTGTCGAAGGTTTGTGCGTACCCTTGGTCCCATGCACACCATTGGTCACGCGGCCGCCCTGACGGGGATCCCCGCGGCGACCCTGCGGGCGTGGGAGCGGCGCTACGGCCTCGTGAGTCCCGTCCGCACCGAGTCCGGTTACCGCCTGTATGACGACCATGCCCTCCAGCTGCTCAGGGCCATGGGTGCCCTCGTGGCCGGTGGATGGTCACCGAGCCAGGCGGCCGAGCACCTGCGCTCCGACGGTGCCGACGGCGTCGGCGCCGACCAGCCACCGTGGGAGGCGTACCTCGCGAGCGACGGGGCGCCGCCCGATCCGCAGGCAGGCGGGCTCGAGGAGACCACCGGGAGCCGGTCCGGGTCGGCGCGTCAGCCCGGGCCGTGGGACGTCAGCGCCCTGGCCGAGGGTGCCGCCGCCCTCGACCCGCAGGCCGTGGCCCGCGCGGTCGACGACGCCTTCGCCGCGGGGCCGCTGGAGCGGGTGGTCGACACCTGGCTGATGCCCGCCCTGCACGAGCTCGGTGCGCAGTGGCGTGCCGGGGCAGTGGACGTCGCGGGAGAGCACGTCGTGAGTGCCACCGTCCACCGGCGCCTCGGGGTCGCGATGGAGGCCGCCGGCGGACCGCCGACCGGGCCCAGGGTGGTCGTCGGGCTGGCGCGCGGCTCGCACCACGAGCTCGGCATCCTCGCCTTCGCCGTCGTCCTGCGGCGTGCCGGCCTGGACGTCGTCTACGTCGGTGCCGACCTGCCCACCCAGCACTGGGTCAGCGTCGTCGAGCGGTATGCCCCGGCCGCGGTCGTCATCGGCGTCCCGACCAGTGCTGACGTCCTGGCCGTCCGCGACACGGTCGCCGCCCTGGGCGCGGCAGACCCCGCGCTGACGGTGCACGTCGGCGGGGGTGCCCAGTTCGAGGTCGGCCACGGGACCTCGCCGCTCGGCCACTCCCTGACCACCGCCGCCCGGACTCTCGCGGCGACCCTGGGCTGAGCCCGCTCAGCTGCCGGCGAGCGCCGCCTGGGCCTCCAGGGCATCGGTGAGCAGGGCCACGAGCGCCTCGAGCTGGACGTCCGAGGAGGAACCGACCTCCTCGTCGGACCCGTCGAGCGCCCGCGCCGCGAGGCCCGCCTTGTCATCGATGAGCTGGGCGATCTTGGGGTCGATGGTCTGCGCGGCGATGATGCGCCACGCCGTCACGGGCTCGGTCTGGCCGATCCGGTGCACCCGGTCGATGGCCTGGGTCTGCTCGGCCGAGGTCCACGAGAGCTCGGCGAGGACGACGTTCGAGGCGACCTGGAGGTTGAGCCCGACGCCGGCCGCGGTGAGCGAGCACACCGCAACGGCGACGTCCGGGTCGTTCAGAAAGGCCTCGATGTTGGCCTTGCGCACCTTGGGCGTCTGGTCCCCGCGGATCGAGGCGTAACCCAGCCCGCGCTTGGCGAAGGTCTGCTCGGCGACGTCCATGACGTCGATGTGCTTGGCGAAGAAGACCACCTTGCCGACGTTGCGCGCCAGCTGGGCGGCGTAGTCGGCAGCGAGCCCGGCCTTGGCCTGGCCGATCTTGCGCATGACCGTGAAGACGTTGTCGCCGGTCTTGCTCGAGTTGGCGTCCTCGCGCTCCCAGCCCGCGACCCGCCGGACCAGGTCGTGGTCGATGCCGTCGACCACCGTGGCCACCTTGCGGTTGGCCAGGGCCGACTCATAGCGGGCCACCAGCCGCCGGGCCAGCTCGCGCTCGGCGGCACGGATCGACCGGCCCGCCTCGTCGTCGAGCTCGACCGGCAGGTCGGCCACGCGCCGTGCCGGGATGTCGGAGGCCACGTCGACCTTGCGACGGCGGACGATGCCCAGGTCGACGACGCTCCTGCGCGCCGCGGCATAGAACCCCGAGTCGGCCGGGGTGAGGCCGGTCTCCTCCAGCGAGGCCATGAGGGCGTGCCGGGGTTTCTTGTCGTCGATCCAGCCGAGGAACTGCCAGATCGCCTTGAAGTCCTCGATGTCGTTGATCAGCGGCGTGCCGGTGAGGGCCATCAGCAGCGGGTTGGCGCTGCGCGCCCGGATCCGCTCGGAGAGCTGCAGGACGTGCTGCGAGCGCTGCGAGGTCCTGTTCTTGATGAAGTGCGCCTCATCGACGACCATGCCGCGGAACCCGAGGTCGCCCAGCCAGCCGACGTGCCGGTCGAGAACCTCGTAGTTGACGATGACGATGTCCGCGAAGCCGTCGATGGTCTCGCCGTCGCCGTGGATGACCGTGGGCGTGCGGCGTGGGGTCCAGAGCTCGGCCTCGTGGGCCCAGTTCGCCTTGACGACGTTGGGCACGGCGCACAGCAGGGGGAAGGCGTCGGCCGCCTCAGCCGCCAGCAGCGCCTGCGCCGTCTTCCCGAGACCGGGCTCGTCGGCGAGCAGGAACGTCCGGTGGCCCGCCGCGGCAGCAGCCACGACCTGGGCCTGGTGGTGCATCAGCTCGAGTCCGCGGATGCCGTGCGGCACATCGGTGGGCTCGGGCAGGGGCATGCAGGTCGAGTCTCCGCCGTACTCGAAGGCACGGAAGAGGGGGCTCAGCAGCTCCCAGCCGCCCAGCCGGTTGGTCGTGGGCCGCCTCGCGGGCACGGCGGAGAAGTCAGGCGCCAGGAAGGGGTTGGCGAGCTGACGGGCGATGACCGTCTGCGGTACGACGCGACGCGGGGCCGGAGCGGCATCGGCGGAGGGCTCGGGGTCCGGCTGGTCCTCCGGCTCGGGCTCGAGGCCGGCCGCCCGCAGCATGTCGTTCTTGAGGCTCACGGCTGAGTGCGACACGACGGCGTCCTCGGCGAGCAGGGCCAGCAGGGAGGTGTCACGGGCCGCGGTCTTGGCGAGGATCGTGGCGATGCCGTCGAGACGGGCGAGCTGGCCGGTCCGCTGGGCCTCGGAGATGGCCGGGTCCGTCTTGACCCGGGCGCGCTCCTCGCGCATCAGCAGGGCTACGACCTGGTATGTCGTGCGGCCGCTCGGTCGGACCTTGCCGCGTTGGGCGGCGGCCTCGACCTGTCGGACGGCCTTGGCCAGGACGGGGATGATCCCCTCGTCGTCCATACCTGCGGGACGACGCCGGTCGCGCGGTGCGGACCGCGGCGCGCCGGAGCGGCGCGGGGCTCGCTGTGCCAAGCGGTTCCTCCTCGTGGTGTCGGACACGGTGGTTGGTCCACCGAACCGAGGCGACGTGCCGGTGGCGCCGGCAGCACGGCATACCGGGCAACGCGGACTGGATGGGACCAGAGGTCCCGCCCCCAGGTCGTGAAGCGTCCTCGCCGAACGGCGCGACACAGGACCAGAGTACGTCGGCCCGCGCCGTCACCGGTAACCGGTGGGGCGCAACCGCGCCATTTTACGCGGGGACGGACGTCCTCGCAGGGGAACTGGACAAGTCCAGACCTGTTGTGACCGAACGCATGCCTGTGCTGTACGCAAATCCGCCCATCCCGAGGCGTACGTGCCCGTCGGGGGCGATCTGGCTGTCAGTGTGGCGACACGAAACCCGAGGGGGTGGGCGCCAATGGTGCCAGAGATCGTCCGGCTCGAACAGGCCGGGGTGTGTGGCTGCGGGGAGCCGGTCGCGGCCGGAGAGCGCGCGGGGTTCGTCACGCCGAGCGGGCAGGTCGTCTGCCTGCGCTGCCTCTCGACGATGTCGAACCGGACCGCCGAGACTGCCTCACCACGCCGGGTCGCCGGCGTCGCGGCGCCGCTGAGCCCGTGGATGGCCGAGGAGGCTGTCATCGTCGCGACGCTGCAGGCGCTGCGCGACGACGTCCCCCATGCCTACCCCACCGACGCGACCCTGCACGTGCCCGCCGAGTGGTCCGCCCTGGCCACCCTCACTCCCCAGCCCCGGGTGGCGCCCCCCACCGTCGTTGCGCCGGAGGCCGTGGTCGCCCCCGAGCCGGTGGCCGCGGTTGCCCCGGAGCCGGCCGCGCCCGAGCCGGTGGTCGTCGCAGAGCCGGTCGTCGTCACGCCACCCGAGCCGAGCAGCGTCCCCGAGCCGGTGGTCGTCCCGGAGCCCGTCGTCACAGCGCCCGCTCGTCCGGCACGCCGCGCAGGGCTGTTCAGCCGGATCCTGACCGTCCGGGCCCTTCGACTGCAGGGTCAGCTGGGGCCTACAGGCCGACCCGGCGTGGCCGTCGCAGCCATCCTCGACGACGCCAGGGTGAAGGGCGTGCTCGCGCTGCACCACCGCCTGGTGCCCGGGCAACGCAGTGGCCTGGAGCATCTCGCTGTCGGCGCCTCCGGCATCCACATCATCGACGTCAAGCACTTCAAGAACGCGTCCATCGAGGTCCGGGGAGCCGAAGGTGCGTGCGCCGACCTCGTGGTCGGAGGGCGCGTGATGACGGCCGCCGTCGAGGCCACGGCCCGGCGGGTGGCCGCCGTGCGGTCCATGCTGACGACCGTGGGACTCGGCGACATCCCGGTCAGCGGCGCCGTCTGCTTCGTCGACGGCCTGCTCCCCCTGGGCGTGGCCGACCTCGAGGTGAGGGGCATCCGCGTGCTGCGCCCCTCGGGCCTCACCGCGATGGTGACGACCCCGGGCGAGTTCGGCCCCCTCGACCGACTCGCCTTGCGCGACTACCTCGCAGAGCAGCTCCCCCCTGCTGCGTGATTCGTTCCAGGTGCCTCCTCCGTGGCGGGCGGATCGACGGGCCACCTGGACGGACGAAGGCCCGGACCGCTCTGGTCCGGGCCTTCGTGGCGTCCACGTCGGGTCAGCGCACGGTCGTCTCCCGAAGGAGACGGACGGGACCGAGCAGGCCGTGGTCGTGCACCTCGGTCGTCTGCATCTGTGGCTCCCCACCTGAGATCTGCCAGATGATGTCGGGCACCTTCTCGTAGTAGCCCCGGGCGAGCAGCCTGTTGTTCAGGGAGCTCGACACCCGGACGGTCACCGTGTTGGTGCCCGTGCGCAGGTCGTCGGTGACGTCCACCACGGGACAGGACGTGTCGAAGCCCTTCGCCTCACCGTCGTTCACTCGCACGGAGCCGAGGCCTCCGGCTGTGGAGCCGAGCTCCAGGAGGTGGCGTTGTCCCTCCACCGGTTCATGGTCGAGCTGCAGGCTGGCGGTGTACTCGCCGACCCCGGACACCTCTGGCCCGACCCCGGGCAGGTCGCGCCACGGACGCAGCGCTCCCGTCCCGGCATCCAGGCGCGAGACCGCGGTCAGAGGTCGTACCTCGCGGGTCTGGTAGCCGAGTCCGCGGTCCTCGGTGATGACCTCCAGCTCGCCGGCGTCCCAGCTCTCGACCGCCATCGACCAGTCCGTCAGCTCGACGAGGGTCTCGACGGAGGTCAGCTCGGACGTGGCCGCGGTCGTGTCACCGCGGTCGAGAGTGAGCAGGGCCGTCTCACCCGGCGCGAGCGTCAGCCGCAGGATGGTTCGACCCCCGTCACCTGCCGAGCTCGGGTACCGACGGATCTCCCCCGTCCACGCGTCGACCCGGTGCGCGCGTCCGTGGCCGGGCAGAGCCACCTCGACCTCCACCGAGTCGGCCGTCTCGTACAGGAAGTGGTACAGGTACAGGTGCAGCAGGTCGCCGTCCTCGCGCAGGTGGGACAGCACGCTGCGGTTCTCCGTGGTGAACTCGGCGCGACCGACGACGCCCAGGCTGCGCAGGGCGTCGACGGTCTGCGCGGGGTCGTCGATCGCGACGACCGTGGGCTGGGCGAGCAGCTCGGCCATGGTGCGGGCCAGCTCCTCGTCGCGTCCATCGAGCCCGGGTGTGCGCTGCGCGGCACGCTCATGGGTCCGGTGGAGGTCCTTGATGAGGAGCTTCAGCTCACGGGCGCCGTTGACGACGAGCACCTTCAGCCCCTCGCGAGCCCACTCGAGGAGCCTCGCGGCCACATCCGGGTCGAACTCGCTCTGGTACACGATCAGCGCCTGGTAGCCGGGACCACCGGGCTGGACGAGACCGTCGGCGAGGGTGACGTCGTCGCGCAGCAGGAGAGAACCATCGAAGAACTCGTAGGACCAGCCGGCGTCCTGCATGCCGAGGTCCTGCCACCAGTGGTTCTGCCGGTTGCGCATCCACAGGCGTCCGTACGCCTCCTCGTCGTGGGTGCGAGCACCGTCCTCGCCGAGGAACCCGATGCCCGACATGTTGTCGGTGAAGTGGTCGGTGCGCAGGATCCCCACGTCGACCCGGGGCCTTCCCTGACGCAGGACGCACTGGTAGCGACCGAGGGCGGCATTCCACAGTGGGTAGAACTCCGACCCCGGTTGCCTGGTGTCGAACCGTTCCGAGAACATCGACCACATGCCCTCGTGACCCGGCCACTCGGTGACACCCTCGGCGCCCGCGGTGCTGGCCCAGCCGTGCAGGACGGTCTTGGTGATACCGGCAGCGAGCTGGGTGGCGATGATCTGGTCGTAGAACCGGTGGTCGAGCATGTGGTTGCGCGTCGTCGCGCCGGTCTCCGAGGAGTACTGCTTCCCGAACAGGTGTGCCGGGCCGGCCATCAGCCGGTAGGCGTCGATCTGGGAGGCGAACTCCAAGGACTCGGTCTCGATGCCGTCGACCTCCGGCCCCGGTCGGGTGAGCTCGAACGGCAGCCCGTAGCTGATCTCCGCCCGCAGGGTCATGCCGTTCTCGTGCAGGAACGCCGCGAACGGCCGGAGCATGTTCTCGATGTAGAGGTCGGTGAGGGTCCGCACGTAGTCGAAGCGGACCTTCTCGACCGTCACGCGGTGCTCGTCCGGCGCCTCGTTGTGGTAGGTGGTGGCCGCCGCCATCATGAAGACCGTCCGGGTGAGGAAGGGCAGCCACGGCGTGATGTCGTAGCCACGGCGAGCGCGGAACTCCTCGGCCACGGTGCGGCCCCAGAACACGCCACCGGCTCCGGTCGTGAACAGCTCGAGCGAGTCCATGTACATCTGGGCGCGGGAGTTGCGACCGATCTGCTCGCGGAGCTCCGGGGTCAGGACGACCGTGTCCCAGTACCGGATCACCTCCTGTGCGCCGTCCGGGTCGAGGTAGTTCACGGTGTAGTTGACGGAGGCGGAGGGCGAGGCCGTCTGCCCGGTGCCGTGCATCCAGTAGCTGAACACCCGCCAGGAGCCGTCGGCGGGGGCAGTCCAGTCCAGCGCCTCGTCCTGCACCTGGCTCGTCAGGTCGACGACGGAGTCGACGTCGAGGACGGCGCCGCCCTCGGTCTGCCCCACCACACGCGCGGCCACGACCGCGACGAACGCCTGCTTCCGGATCTCACCGCGGTGGCCGGGGAGGACCTGCTCGCCGACTTCGGCGTCAAGGTCGATGCGTGGCAATGCGCCCGTTCGTGAGGTGCCGCCCGGGAGGTCCTCGATGACGACGTCCAGCTCCTTGGCGGCTGCCGGGTGGTCGGCGTCGATGGTCGGCAGGTTCGCGTTGGACCAGTTGGTCCCGGAGGTGAAGCTGACCGACATCCCGCGTCTGGTCGTCTCCTCGGCGACGATCTGCGAGTCGTGGACCCACTCCTCGGCGCCCCATCCGTAGCGGGAGTGGTCGATGTCTCCCTCGTCCATGGCCAGGAACTCCATGCCGCCGAACCCCATTCGATGCGCGGTGTCTATCTCGTACCGCAGGGTCTCGTCAGTGTGGAGTCCCTCGGCGAGCCACCAACGCAGCTCTGGGCGGAACTCGATCGACGGGTCCTTGATGAGCTGGGCGAGCTCGTCCACGGTCATGGTGCTGTCCTTTGCTGGAGGTGGTCTGGACGCGGATGGGTGCGTGGCACGACTCAGCAGGACCCGGTGAAGTGGTGTGACCCTGCACCGACCTGCTGGTCAGCGGATCCAGGGACCCTGACCGTGGCGGAGACGCCTGCGGGCACATCCAGGTCCAAGGCGAACACACCGTCGCTGTCGAGCGACCAGTCCGTGGAGACCGTGCCGTGGCGGGTCTCGAGGGAGGCCTTGGCCGACGTGATGCCACCACCGGGTCGCGGCGCGACGAGGACCTGGTCGTAGCCCGGAGCGAGGGGGGCGATGCCGCCGATCGTCCGGTGCATCCAGTCGGCCACGGCGCCCAGCGCGTAGTGGTTGAAGCTCGTCATCTCGCCGGGGTTGATGGTGCCGTCGGGCAGCATGGAGTCCCACCGTTCCCAGACCGTCGTCGCGCCCATGGTGACGGGGTAGAGCCACGAGGGGCACTCGCGCTCGAGGAGCAGGCTGTAGGCGTCGTCGAGGTGGCCGGTGTTGGTCAGGGCGTCGGTCACGAAGGGCGTACCTGCGAACCCTGTCGAGATGCGGAACCCGTTCTGCCGCACCAGTTCCGCGAGTCTGTCGCCGGCGCCCTGACGGTCCGGCTCGTCGAGCAGGCCGAACTCGATGGCGAGCGCGTAGACGGTGGCGCAGTCGCTCTGGATGCGGCCACCCTCGCTGACGTAGTGCTTCTGGAAGGCAGTGCGGACCCGGTCCGCCAGTGCGGCGAAGGCGTCGGCGTCGTCGTGGCGGCCGAGGATCTCGGCGGTCGCGGAGACCTGGCGCAGCGTGCGGTGGTAGCACGCGGTGGCCACGACGCCGTTGTCCGCCTTGGCCTTGAACGGCTCGTCCGGGGGCGCCTGGGGGTCGAGCCAGTCGCCGAACTGGAACCCGGTGTCCCACAGGTCGCTGTCGGACAGCAGGCCCTCCACACGGCGGGCGTGGGCGGTCATGGCGGGGTACTGGCGCTCCAGCGCGCCCTTGTCGCCGTAAGCCGTCCACAGGGCCCACGGAACCCAGGCGGCCGCGTCGCTCCAGACAGCGGTGCTGTCCGGGTCGGGGAAGTCGCTCGGGATCGTCATGTACTTGAGCACGTCAGGCACGACGAAGGGCACCATCCCGTCGGCGTGCTGCTGCTCGAGGTCGACGTCCTGCAGCCAGTTCCCGAGGAAGCCGGAGACGTCATAGAGGTATGCCGCGGTGGGGGCGAAGGCGGCGATGTCACCGGTCCAGCCCAGCCGCTCGTCGCGCTGCGGGCAGTCCGTGGGGACGTCGAGGAAGTTGCCCTTGAGGCCCCAGACGACGTTGCGGTGCAGCTGGTTCAGCATCTCGTCGGAGCACTCGAAGGTGCCGGTCCGGTGGAGCTCGGAGTGGACGACGACCGCCTCCACCGAGTCGGTGGTGAGCTCGCCCGGCCAGCCGGACACCTCGGCATACCGGAAGCCGTGGAAGGTCTTGGTGGGCTCGAAGGTGTCCACTCCCCCACTGAGGACGAGCCGGTCTGTCGCCTTGGCACTCCGCAGCGGCCGGGTGCCGAGCTCGTCGTCCTCCAGGACCTCAGCGTGCCGGATGGTGATCTCGGCTCCCTCCGTGCCCTGGACGGCGAACCGCAGCCAGCCGACGAGGTTCTGGCCGAAGTCGAGCAGCGTGCTGCCCGCCGGCGAGGTCCAGATCCTGACCGGTCGAAGGACCTCCTGCCGGCGGACGGCGGGTCCGGTGTACGGCTCCAGGCGTGTGACGTCGTGGTCGACCGCGTGGACCCCGACCCAGCCAGTGAGCTCGGCACCCGGCTGCGTCCAGCCCGTCGACGTGCGGCGAGCATCGATGGTCTGCCCGTCGTAGAGGTCGTTCTCGACGGTCGGCGAGGGGCCTGCCAGCCACGTGTCGTCGGTCCCCACGACCTGCCGGTGCCCGTCCGCGAACTCCACGTGGAGCTCTGCCAGCGCCGCCAGCTCCGACCCGTAGTGGGCGCGGGCCCCGTCCCATCCGAGCCGGCCCCGGAACCAGCCGTTGCCGAGGGCCAGACCGATGACCGACGTGTCGGTGACCAGGTCGGTGACGTCGTGCGACCGGTACCGAAGGCGCCACTCGTAGCTGCTCCATCCCGGCGTGAGCACCTCGTCGGACACCGGGGTGCCGTTGATCGTCGGCTCCACGATGCCGTGTGCGGTGACGAGGAGGGTGGCAGCCACGACGGCGCCGTGCCCGGAGTCGAGGTCGACTTCCTTGCGCAGCAACGGGGCTCCGGCGAAGTCGTCGTCGGCGGCGATGAGGTCGGCGGACCAGCGGTGGGTCATGTCAGCCTTTCGAGGAGTATGCGGTGGGGGCGCGCTTGGGGTCGGCGGCGGCGCGGGTGGTTTTCGTGGGTGTCGTGGGGTGGTGTCAGCGGGCCCTGCGCCCGCCGGACACGAGAGCGCTCAGCCCTTGACGGCGCCGGAGGTCATGCCCGCGACGATCTTGCGGTTGAAGAAGATGAACAGGACCAGCGGCGGGATCGTGACGAGCACGATGTTCATGAAGAGCAGGTTGTACTGCGTGCTGAACTGGCTGAGGAAGTTGAACAGCGTGAGCTGCACGGTGGCGTTCTCGTCGCCGGGCAGGAAGTACAGCGGGTTGACGAAGTCGCTGTAGATGAAGACCGAGCTCGTCAGGATCACCGTGATGGTGACCGGGCGGAGCAGCGGGAAGATGACCCGGAAGAACAGGGACAGTCCCGTGCAGCCGTCGATCATGGCCGCCTCGTCCAGCTCTCGCGGGATGGCGGCGACGAAGGCGCGGAACAGCAGCACGCAGAACGCCATCTGGTAAGCGACCTCGACGAGGATCAGGCCGGGCAGCGTCTTGAAGAGGTGCATCTGCTGCAGCACCCAGATGGTCGGTACGACGGCGGGCGGGATGATCAGGCCCGAGACGACCAGGAGGTTGGCGATGTTCGCCACGCGCCCGGGGCGCCGCTGGATGACGTAGCCCACCATCGAGCACAGCACCACGAGGATGGCCACGGAGACCACCGTGAGGATCGTGCTGTTCTTGAAGGCGGTGAGCAGCATCCCGTCCCGGGCAGTGAACACCTCCTTGAGGTTGTCCATGATCGGCCACGTCGTCGGCAGGCTGAACGTGAGGTCCGAGGCCTCGAACTCGTCCTTGGCCGCGGTCAGGAACATGAACACGAAGGGAACGACGAACACGACCAGCGCGACGAGGATGGCCACGACCTCCAACGAGGTGCGTCGAAGCGTTCTCATGACTCCACCTCCCTCGAGTTGAAGAAGCGGAACAGGGGGAACGCGATGAGCGACACGAGGACGAACAGGACGACGTTGCCCGCGGTCGCCAGTCCGAAGAAGCCAGCCTGGTACTGCTTGTAGATCACCGAGGCGATGACGTCACTGCTGAAACCGGGACCACCACCGGTCATGGTCCAGATGAGGTCGAAGGACCGCAGACCGCTGATGAGGGAGAGCAGGATGACGGTGAACGTTGCCGGAGCTGCGAGCGGGAGGGTGACGTTCCTGAACTTGACCCAGGCGCCTCCACCATCGATGTCGACTGCCTCGTAGTAGTCCTTGGGGATGGCCAGGATGCCGGCGATGTAGATCAGCGTCGCGAGTCCCACGCCCTTCCAGACGTCGACCAGCGCGACCGACAGGAGCGCGAGGCTGGGGTCGCCCAGCCAGTCAGGGGAGGTGATGCCCATCTTGGCGAGGGTGGTGGCGACCAGCCCGAAGTCCGGCTGGAGCAGGACGCTGAAGGTGATGCCGACGGCGACCGTGCTGACGAGGACGGGGAAGAAGACCACCGACCGGAGGAAGCCACGCGAGCGGATCGGACCGGTGAGCAGGACCGCGAACAGCATCCCGAGCACGACCTTGAGCCCGCTGGTCACGACGGCGTAGACGAGGGTGTTCTTCAGCCCGCTGACCAGCGCCTGCTCGGAGAAGAACTGGCGGAAGTTGTCGAGGCCGATGAACTCGGACTCGAAGAGGGTCCAGCGGGTGAAGGCGTAGTAGAAGGAGATCACGGTCGGGACGATGAACATCAGCCCGTAGACCAGCCCAGCGGGGGCGTAGAACCAGTAGGAGTAGGTGCTCGCCCTGAGGTTGTGGGTCCCGCTGCGCCGCAGCGGTTTCCGGGTGGGCCGGCCGGCCCCCGCGTCTCCGCGGGGACCGGCCGTCCGAGCCTGGCTCGAGGTGGTGTTGGTTACCATCCCGGCAGTCCCAGCTGCTTGGCTTGCTTCGTCACGTCGGCGTCATACTGTGCCGCGCCGTCCTTGGCGCTGGTCTGTCCGGTGGCCACCGCGACGGTGATCTGCTCGAGCGACGGGCCCTTGACCGGCGACAGGAACTCCAGCGCGGGCGAGACGTTCCCGGAGTCGATGTAGGCCTGGATGTCCTTGGCGACGCCCGGTGCCGAGGCCGGGAGCGTGGAGCCCTTGACCAGGTACGGGCCGGTGGGAGGCACGACCGAGAAGGCCTCGGTGCCGGGCGCGGAGGCGACGAAGGCGACGAACTTCTTGGCGGCGTCGAGGTTCTTGGTCGTCTTGGGGATGTACTGACCGTTGCCCGGCCAGATGGTCGCGCCGGCCTTGCTCGCGTCGTCTCCGGGGATCCCGAAGAAGCCGATCTTGTCAGCCTGGGCTGCCGGCAGGGTCCCCACCGGGAAGGTGAGCAGCGGGTACTGGGCGGCCTTGCCGGATGCCAGCAGCTTCATGCCCTGGTCGAAGGTCGTGGAGCCGGCCGACTTGTTGAGCCAGCCCTTCGCCTTGGCCTCGGCCGTCTTCTCGAAGCCCTTGACCGCTGCCGCATCAGAGGCGTACTTCACCTTGTTGGCCGTGTAGTCCTCGGCGAACTTCGGGTTCGCGGTCGCCACGTTGTAGAAGTCGCCCAGCACGAACAGCTGCGAGGTCCAGGTGTCCTTGAAGCTGCCCAGGACCGCGGTGATGCCGGCGGCCTTGATCTTGTCGCTGTTGGACTCGAACTCGGCCCACGTCTTGGGCACCGAGAGCCCCAGCTTGGAGTAGACGTCCTTGTTGTAGAGGATGCCGCCTCCCATCACCGTGCCGACCGGCGCACCGTAGACCTTGCCGTTCTGGGTCACCGTCGGGAGGAACGAGGGGTCCGTGTCCTTGAGGGCGGCGTCGCCGGTGAGGTCGACCAGCGTCTTCTCCGGGCTCAGCGCCTGCAGGAGCGAGCCGGAGTTGTACCAGAACACGTCGGCCATGTCGCCGGTCGACAGCTTGGTCTTGACGATGTTGTCACCGTCCGAACCGCCGGGTCGGGTCTCGGTCTTGACCGTGATCGTGGGGTTGGCCTTCTCGAACGCCTCGATGACGGCCTTCGCGCTCTTGACCGTGGTCTCGGCGTTGTCCGTCAACAGGGTGATCTCGGTCTTGCCACTGTCGGATCCTGAGCCCGAGTCGCTGGCGCAGGCGCCGAGCGACGTGAGGGCGGTTGCAGCGACGACGGCGATCGCCAGCCTCGAACGGGAAATCTTCATTGGGGTACCTCCACAGCTTTGGGGCGCGTATCCGCGATGGTTTCACATCGAGTTTTTGAATCGCTTCAGTCATCGACGTGGCTCCACGGTAAAGGTGCCGGGTGGAGGTGTCAACAGTTCGGCCAGGATTAGTTCCGAGCCTGAGAACTGCTTCAATCTCACGCCAGGTCCCCTGCACGCACGCCTGACCACCGATTCCCAGCTGGGCGTTGACGCGCGTTCCGGCATGCTGTTTACTCCATGCAACTGAAGCGCTTCATTTGTATAACGAACGAACGGACGGACAGGCAATGAGAACCTTCGCCGGCATCGCGGACCAGCTCTCCCAACAGGCGATCGAGCTGCCCTCCTGGGCGTTCGGCAACTCCGGCACCCGCTTCAAGGTCTTCAGCACGCCGGGGACGCCCCGCACGGTCGAGGAGAAGCTCGCGGACGCGGCACAGGTGCACCAGGTCACCGGCCTCGCTCCGTCGGTCGCCCTGCACATCCCGTGGGACAAGGTGGACGACTACGACAAGCTGGGCCGCTTCGCCGAGGACCTGGGGCTGCGGTTGGGCACCATCAACTCCAACACGTTCCAGGACGACGACTACAAGTTCGGCAGCCTCACCCACGTCGACGAGCGCATCCGCGCCAAGGCGATCGCCCACCAGGTCGAGTGCATCGACATCATGGACGTCACCGGCAGCCGCGACCTGAAGATCTGGCTGGCCGACGGCACCAACTACCCGGGCCAGGGTGACCTGCGCGACCGCCAGGACCGCCTGGCCGACAGCCTCCAGCAGGTGTACGCCCGGCTCGGCGAGGACCAACGGCTCGTCCTGGAGTACAAGTTCTTCGAGCCGGCCTTCTACGCCACCGACGTCCCCGACTGGGGCACCTCACTGGTCCACTGCCTCGCGCTCGGCGACCGCGCCACCGTGTGCCTCGACACCGGGCACCACGCGCCCGGCACCAACATCGAGTTCATCGTCGCCCAGCTCCTGCGGCTCGGCAGACTGGGATCGTTCGACTTCAACTCACGCTTCTACGCCGACGACGACCTCATCGTGGGTGCGGCAGACCCGTTCCAGCTCTTCCGGATCCTCTACGAGGTGATCCGTGGCGGCGGCTACGGCGACGACAGCGACGTGGCGTTCATGCTCGACCAGTGCCACAACGTCGAGGACAAGATCCCCGGCCAGATCCGGTCCGTCCTCAACGTCCAGGAGATGACCGCCCGGGCCCTGCTCGTCGACCGCGAGGCGCTGCGCGAGGCCGAGCGCGCCGGTGACGTGCTGGGCGCCAACGGCGTCCTGATGGACGCGTTCTACACCGACGTCCGGGCCGACCTCGCGGACTGGCGGTCCGGCCGCGGGCTTCCCGCGGACCCGCTCAAGGCGTACGCCGCCAGCGGCTACCAGGACCGCATCGCAGCCGACCGCGTGGGCGGCAACCAGGCCGGCTGGGGCGCCTGAGGTCCCGCGCCCCCACCCCGAGTCCCCCACCTCGAGAACCCCCGCACCGTCATACCACCGAACGAGAAAGAACCTCCCGATGACCAACCCCGCCGTCTCCGACCTGATCACCCGCTCCAACCGCCTGGGCGCCGACCCGCGGAACACCAACTACGCCGGCGGCAACACCTCCGCCAAGGGCACCGAGACCGACCCGGTGACCGGCGAGCAGGTCGAGCTGCTCTGGGTCAAGGGCTCGGGCGGTGACCTGGGCACCCTCAGGGAGTCCGGCCTGGCGGTGTTGCGGCTGGACCGGATGCGTTCGCTCGTCGACGTCTACCCGGGAGTCGACCGCGAGGACGAGATGGTCGCCGCCTTCGACTACTGCCTGCACGGCAAGGGCGGAGCGGCCCCCTCGATCGACACCGCCATGCACGGGCTCGTGGACGCGGCGCACGTGGACCACCTGCACCCCGACAGCGGCATCGCGATCGCGACGGCCAAGGACGGCGAGCAGCTCACCAAGGAGGTGTTCGGCGACAAGGTCGTCTGGGTGCCCTGGCGCCGCCCCGGCTTCCAGCTCGGCCTCGACATCGCCGCGATCAAGGCGGCCAACCCGCAGGCCGTCGGCACCATCCTCGGCGGCCACGGCGTGACCGCCTGGGGCGACACGAGCGATGAGGCCGAGGCCAACTCCTCGTGGATCATCCAGACCGCACAGGCCTACCTCGACGAGCACGGGTCGCCGGAGCCGTTCGGGGCCCAGGTGCCCGGGTATGCCGCCCTGCCGGACTCCGAGCGGCGCGCCAGGGCCGCCGCCCTGGCCCCGCACGTCCGTGCGGTCGCCTCGCAGGACAAGGCGATGGTCGGCCACTTCACCGACTCCGACGTCGTCCTGGAATTCCTGGCCAGCGAGAAGCTCGCGCCGCTGGCCGAGCTCGGCACCTCGTGCCCCGACCACTTTCTGCGCACGAAGGTCAAGCCCCTCGTCGTCGACCTCCCCGCCACCGCGACGGTCGAGGAGGTCGTCGCGCGCCTCGGCGAGCTCCACGCGGCCTACCGCGAGGACTACCAGGCCTACTACGACCGGAACGCCACGCCCGACTCCCCCGCGATCCGCGGCGCCGACCCGGCGATCGTCCTCGTGCCTGGCGTGGGGATGTTCTCCTACGGCAAGGACAAGCAGACCGCCCGCGTCGCCGGAGAGTTCTACACCAACGCCATCAACGTGATGCGCGGGGCCGAGTCGGTCTCGACCTACTCCCCCATCGACGAGTCCGAGAAGTTCCGCATCGAGTACTGGGCCCTCGAGGAGGCCAAGCTCGCCCGCCTGCCCAAGCCGCGCTCCCACGCCGGGCGCATCGCCCTGGTCACCGGCGCCGCCTCGGGCATCGGCAAGGCCATTGCCACCCGCCTGGCCGCCGAGGGCGCCTGCGTCGTCATCGCCGACCTCGACCTCGCCAAGGCGCAGGCTGCTGCCGCCGAGCTCGGCGGCACCGACGTCGCCGTCGGAGTCCAGGCGAACGTCACCGACGCGGACGCCGTCCAGGCCGCAGTCGACGCCACTGTGCTCGCCTTCGGCGGGATCGACCTGCTCGTCAACAACGCCGGCCTGTCCATCTCCAAGCCGCTCCTCGAGACCACGGAAGCCGACTGGGACCTGCAGCACGACGTCATGGCCAAGGGCAGCTTCCTGGCCTCCAAGTCCGCGGCCGCCGCGATGATCGCCCAGAAGCTGGGCGGCGACATCCTCTACATCTCGTCCAAGAACTCGGTCTTCGCCGGGCCCAACAACATCGCGTACTCGGCGGTCAAGGCGGACCAGGCCCACCAGGTGCGCCTGCTCGCCGCCGAGCTCGGCGAGCACGGCATCAAGGTCAACGGCATCAACCCCGACGGCGTGGTCCGCGGCAGCGGCATCTTCGCCGGCGGGTGGGGAGCCAAGCGCGCCGAGGTCTACGGAGTCGCCGAGGAGGACCTCGGCGCCTACTACGCCAAGCGCACCCTGCTCGGCCGCGAGGTGCTGCCGGAGCACGTCGCCAACGCTGCAGCCGTCCTGACCTCCGACGAGCTCAGTCACACGACCGGCCTGCACATCCCCGTCGACTCCGGCGTCGCCAACGCCTTCCTGCGCTAGACCATGGCAGCCAGGGTCTTCGGGGCCATCGACATCGGCGCCTCGGGAGGACGGGTCATGGCGGGCGTGGTCGACGGCCGTCGCACGACCCTTCACACGGTTCGGCGATTCCCCAACGGCGCCAGCCCCAGCCAGGGGCACCTGCGGTGGGACCTGACGGGGCTGTACGGCGAGGTCCTTCGGGGGCTCAGCGCACTGGCGCGGCACTTCCCTGAGGTGGAGTCCGTCGGCATCGACACGTGGGCCGTCGACTACGGCCTCCTCGACGCCGACGGCCGCCTCCTGGCCGAGCCGATCTCGTACCGGGACGGGCGCACCGACAGCGTCGTGGCCCGCGTCCACGAGCGGGTCACCCAGGACCAGCTGTATGCCGTGAACGGGCTCCAGTTCCTGCCGTTCAACACGGTCTACCAGCTGGAGGCGGAGAAGCAGTCCCCGTTGTGGGACAAGGCCGCCCACGTGGTCCTGCTCCCCGACCTGCTGGCCTACTGGCTCACGGGGCAGCTGCGCACCGAGGCCACCAACGCCTCCACCACCGGGCTGCTCGACGTCTCCACCGGAGAGTGGTCGGCAGAGGTCCTGCGGCTGCTCGACCTCCCCCGTCACCTCCTGCCGGAGATCGATCAGCCCGGTCAGGTCCGTGGTCGGCTGCTCCCGTCGGTGAGCAGCGCCACCGGCCTCGACGCCGGTGTCGTCGTCACGACCGTCGGGTCGCACGACACCGCCTCGGCGGTGGTCGCAGTGCCGGCCACCGACCGCCGGTTCGGCTACGTCTCCAGCGGCACCTGGTCCCTCGCCGGACTCGAGCTCGACAAGCCCGTCCTCAGCCCGGAGAGCCAGCAGGCGAACTTCACCAACGAGGGCGGGGTCGACGGGCGGATCAGGTACCTGCGCAACGTCGGCGGGCTGTGGCTCCTGCAGGAGTCCCTGCGGACGTGGGCCGACGAAGGCACCAGCCACGACCTCGCCTCGCTCCTCGCCGAGGCCGAGACCCTGCCGAGTGGTGGTCCGACCATCGACGTCGACGACCCTGAGTTCATCCCGCCCGGGCGGATGCCGCAGCGGATCGCCGCCGCGGTGTACCGCAAGGGCCGCACTCCCCCGCCCGGACCAGCAGCCACGGTGCGGTGCATCCTCGACTCGCTCGCCACGGCATACGCCCGCACCCTCGGCCAGGCCGCCGAGCTCGCCCATGACATCGACGTCATCCACATGGTCGGCGGCGGGTCCCAGAACGCCCTGCTGTGCCAGCTCACGGCCGACCTGTCGGGTACGCCGGTCACCAGTGGGCCCGTGGAAGCCACGGCCCTCGGCAACGTGCTGGTGCAGGCTCGCACGCACGGTGCGGCGCCGGACAGCCTCGAGGAGCTGCGCGCCGACCTGCGCGAGACCCAGGAGGTGAGGGTCTTCGTGCCCTCCTGACCCACGGCCGTGCCCCCACGGCAACAATGAGTAGGCGTCCCGGTACCTTGCATCGACGGAGAGGAGCGCAGATGGCATCGGCGAGCATCAAGGACGTTGCCGCAGCGGCAGGCGTCTCGGTCGGCACGGTCTCGAACGTCCTCAACCGTCCCGCTGCAGTTCGACCCACCACGCGTGCCAAGGTCGAGGCAGCGATCGCGCGCCTCGGCTTCGTGCCCAACGCCTCGGCCCGCCAGCTCGCGGCGGGACGCAGCGACACCCTCGCCTACCTGGTCCTCGACGCCTCCAACCCCTTCTTCACCGATGTCACGCGCGGCATCGAGGAGGTGGCCAAGACCGAGCACCTCTCGCTGTTCCTGTGCAACAGCGACCTGGACGCCGACCGCGAGGACCAGTACCTCGAGCAGCTCACCCAGCTGCGGGTGCGTGGGGTCCTCATCACCGCGATGGACTACGCGAACCCGCGGCTCACCCGGCTGCGCGAGCAGGGGGTCCCCGTCGTCCTCGTCGACCGGGCGCCCGAGGACGGGCAGGGCTGGTGCACGGTGGGTGTCGACGATGTCAGCGGTGGCGAGATGGCGGTCAGCCACCTCCTGGAGTCCGGCCACCGCAAGCTCGCCTTCATCGGCGGGCCGCTCGAGATCCCGCAGGTCAAGGATCGTCACGCCGGGGCGCGCCTGGCGATGGAGGCGGCCGGCCTCAGCGCCGACGACCTGGGCGTCATCCAGACCGACGCCCTGACCATCGCCGAGGGCAGGCGTGCCGGGGAGCGGCTCCTCGGGCTGCCCCGGCGCAGCCGGCCCACTGCAGTGTTCTGCGCCAACGACCTGCTCGCCCTGGGGCTCCTGCAGCACCTGGTGCAGCTCGGAGTGCGGGTCCCGGACGACGTCGCCATCGTCGGGTACGACGACATCGAGTACGCCGCCGCCGCGGCCGTCCCGCTCACCACGGTCGCGCAGCCGCGTCAGCTGCTCGGACGCACCGCCGCCAGGCTGCTCATGGACGAGGCCGAGCGGGGTGCCGAACACCAGCACGAGCAGGTGGTCTTCCACCCCGAGCTGGTGGCCCGCGCGTCCACGGCCGCGGTCCGCAGGACTGCCTGATGAAGGTCGCGCTCTTCGTCACCTGCCTGGGGGACGTGCTGTTCCCTGACGTCGGTCGCGCCACGGTCACGGTGCTGGAGCGGCTGGGCCACGAGGTGGTCTTCCCCGAGGCCCAGACGTGCTGCGGCCAGATGCACACCAACACCGGGTACCAGCGCGACGCGGTGGGTCTGGTGCGCCACCACGTCGAGGTGTTCGAGCAGGCCCTCGCTGACGGGTGTGAGGCCGTCGTCGCGCCGTCCGGGTCGTGTGCCGGGTCCGTCCGTCACCAGCACGCGGCCCTCGCGCGTCGTGCCGGGGACGAGGAGCTCGCAGTCCGTGCCGAGGCCGTCGCGGCGAAGACGTACGAGCTGTCCCAGCTGCTCGTCGACGTGCTGGGTGTCACCGACGTCGGCGCCTCGTATCCACACCGCGTGACCTACCACCCCACGTGTCACTCTCTGCGGCTGCTGGGGGTCGGCGAGGCGCCCCTTCAGCTGCTGCGGGCCGTGCGTGGCATCGACCTGGTCGAGCTGCCCGCGGCCGACGTGTGCTGCGGCTTCGGCGGCACGTTCTCGGTCAAGAACGCCGAGACCTCCACGGCCATGCTCGCCGACAAGATGTCCTCGGTGCTGACGACCAGGGCGGAGGTCGTCACCGCCGGCGACGCCTCGTGCCTCATGCACATCGGTGGCGGCCTCTCCCGCCTCAAGACAGGCGTGAGGCCGGTGCACCTCGCCGAGATCCTCGCGAGCACCGCATGAGCACCTTCCTCGGTATGCCGGGCGCCCGGGTCCGCGGCCCGGCCGCCGACCCCGCCGTGGGTCACCTCACCGGGGACCGGTCGTTCCCGGCCGCGGCGCACGACGCGCTGGCCGACACCCAGCTGAGGCGCAACCTCGCTCACGCCACGTCGACGATCAGGACCAAGCGCGCCAGCGTGGTCGCCGAGGTGCCCGATTGGGAGGCGCTGCGCGACGCCGGGTCCGCGATCAAGGCCGACACGATGGCGCGCCTGCCCGAGCTGCTCGAACAGCTCGAGGCCAACGTCATCGCCCGGGGCGGCACGGTCCACTGGGCGCGCGACGCCGCCGAGGCCAACCGGATCGTGACCGACCTGGTCCGGGCCACGGGGGCGGACGAGGTGGTCAAGGTCAAGTCGATGGCGACCCAGGAGATCGGGCTCAACGAGGCCCTCGAGGCCGCGGGCATCACCGCCCACGAGACCGACCTCGCCGAGCTGATCGTCCAGCTGGGCCGCGACAAGCCGTCGCACATCCTCGTGCCCGCGATCCACCGCGGCCGGGCCGAGATCCGGGAGATCTTCGCCCGCGAGATGCCGGGCGTCGACCCCGCGCTGACGGACGAGCCGGCGGTCCTCGCGGCCGCCGCCCGCACCCACCTGCGCGAGGTGTTCCTGCGGGCCAGGGTCGCGGTGTCCGGCGCCAACTTCGGGGTGGCCGAGACGGGCACGCTCACGGTCGTCGAGTCCGAGGGGAACGGGCGGATGTGCCTCACGCTGCCCGACACCCTCATCACCGTGATGGGCATCGAGAAGGTCGTCCCCACCTGGCGCGACCTCGAGGTCTTCCTCCAGCTGCTGCCCCGGTCGTCCACCGGCGAGCGGATGAACCCCTACACGTCCACGTGGTCCGGCGTCACGCCCGGTGACGGCCCACAGGAGTTCCACCTGGTCCTGCTCGACAACGGCCGCACCCGCGCCCTGGCCGACGAGCTCGGCCGCACCGCGCTGCACTGCATCCGCTGCTCGGCCTGCCTCAACGTCTGCCCCGTCTACGAACGCACCGGCGGTCACGCCTACGGCTCGGTCTACCCCGGGCCCATCGGCGCCATCCTCAGCCCGCTGCTGACGGGGCTCACCGGAGGCGACGACCCCAACGACTCGCTGCCCTACGCCTCAAGCCTGTGCGGCGCCTGCTACGACGTCTGCCCGGTCAAGATCAACATCCCCGACATGCTCGTGCAGCTGCGCGCCGAGCACACCGAGGCGCACGCCGACACCCACAGGCTGCCCAGTCCCGAGGCAGCCGCGATGAAGGCCGCCGCCTGGGTCATGGCCGACGCCGGCCGGTTCGCGAAGGCCGGCCGCGCCGCGGCGCTGGCGCGCCACGGCATACGACGAGGGAAGCCGCGCATCCCCCTCCCGCCGCCCCTGAACGGCTGGACCGCCTCCCGCGACGCACCTACTCCTGCGGCCGAGTCGTTCCGCGACTGGTGGGCCCGAACCCGTGGAACCTCGTCGTGAGCGCGCGGGAGGAGGTGCTGGGCCGCATCCGCGGCGCCCTCGGCGAGGACCCGTCCGCGCCGCCGGTCCCCCGCGCCTACCGCACCCAGGGGACGTATGCCGCGGGCTCGCCCGAGCTCGTCCTCCAGCTCGTCGACCGGCTCGAGGACTACCGCGCGACGGTCGTCCGGGTCGGGGCCGAGGACGACGACTCGATCGGACGAGCGGTCGCAGATGCCTTGGCCTCCCGCGAGATCGGCCAGGCCGTCACCCCTGCCGGCACCCCACGGGAGTGGACCGGCTGGCTGGCCGACGTCGTCGTGGACGACGGGTCGCTGGACGGCCGCGGTCTCGACCGGCTGCCCGCCGTCGTCACGGGCTCGGTGGTCGCCATCRCCGAGACGGGCACCATCGTCCTCGACGGCGGCGAGCTGTGCGGGCGGCGAGCGATCACCCTCGTGCCAGACACGCACGTCTGCGTCGTCCGCGTGCAGGACGTCGTCGAGACGGTCCCCGAGGGCCTGCAACGGGTCGACCCCCTGCGTCCCCTGACGTTCATCAGCGGCCCGTCGGCGACCAGCGACATCGAGCTCGACCGGGTGGAGGGCGTCCACGGTCCCCGCACGCTCATCGTGGTGGTCGCGGGATAGCGCACCTCAGCCAGTCCCGGGTCCTAGCCCAGGGCTCGGTCGAGGAAGGCGTTGCCGAACGTGCGCTCGGGGTCGACGCGCTCACGCAGGGCACGGAAGTCGTCGAAGCGCGGGTACAGCGGAGCGAGCTCGCCCGCACCGGCGCGAAACACCTTGCCCCAGTGCGGTCGGCCGCCGAGCGGGAGAAGCGCGTCCTCGATCGGCCCCAGCGCCTCGAGGACCGCCGGCAGGTCCCGGACCCAAGTGAGGTGGAGCCCGACGACGTCCCGCTCGAAGGCGCTGCTCAGCCACAGGCCGTCGGCGGCGACGGTCCGGATCTCGGCGGACTGCAGGAGGTGCGCGAAGTGGCCTGCGAGGCGACGCATGGCGTCGAGCGCCGCAAGGGCGCCGTCGCGGGGCACGAGGTACTCGCTCTGCAGCTCCTCGCCGCGACTCGGCGTGAAGTCCATCTTGAAGTGCGGAAGGCGGTCCAGCCACGGGCCCGCGACGCCTCCCTGCTCAGTGAGGGCCTCGGTGGGCGCGTCGTCGAGCATGTGCAGGGTCCGGTCGGCGGGGATGGCCCCCTCGAGCTCCGGGGGTGGCGGCTGGTCCGCACGGCTCTTGACCCACAGCTGTCGGATGCCGAGGTCGTCGAAGCGGGTCAACAGGCTGACGCTGTAGCCGTGTGAGGTGAGCTGGTCGAAGCGCTCCTCGACCGCGTCCCAGCCGAGCCCTGTGTAGACGTCCTGCCGGACCTCGTAGGTGGGTTCGATCTCGAGCTCGAGGCGGGTGACGACACCGAGGGCGCCGAGCGCGACGACACTGCCGTCGAAGTCAGGATCGCCTCGTCGGAGGGTGCGCAGGTCGCCGTCGGGACCCACGACCTCGAGGGCCGTCACGAGCGCTGCAAGGGACTGGTTCCGGTCGCCCGAACCGTGCGTGCCGGTGGCGACCGACCCGGCCACCGAGATGTGCGGCAGGGACGCCAGGTTGGCCAGCGCCCACCCGCCGCGCTGCAACTCCGTGGCCAGGGCACCATACGTCGCGCCCCCGGTGACCGAGACGGTCCTGTGATCGCGGTCGATCGCGACCTCGGCCGGCAGGCGGTCCAGGCAGACGAGGACGCCAGGCGTGTCGGCGACGTCGCTGAACGAGTGACGGGTGCCCAAAGCCTTGACCCGCTCGGCCGAGGCGACCACCTCGCGGACCTCGTCCACGGACTGCGGGTGGACGATCTGGCTGGCCTCGTAGACGTGGTTGCCTGCCCAGTTGTGGTGTGAAGCCACGGGACCCCGTTCCGGCTCGGAGGAAGACCTCGAACCTACGACAGATCCGGGCCAGGCTGGTCGGCGGCCACCGTCGGACCACGTTGCCGTCCCGCTCACACTTTTGCCGGTGGTGCCGACGATCCGCCGGGACGACGCTGGAGCCGACGTCGGCTGTGGCAGGGACCGCGGCGTCAGCCACGGGTGACGTCACCCCGGCGTCACCTGGATCCGACCCGAAGTGGAGGTTGCGGATCATGTTGATGCACGTGGTGTGGGAGTGGGTCGACAGCAGCGAGGAAGGCGGCGCCCGCGCCCTCGAGGTCTTCCAGGGCTGGAAGCCGCCCCCCGGCGCTGACTTCCAGGGGTTCTACGCGTTCGCCGACGGTGACGGAGGTGTCGCCATCATCGAGGTCGACAGTGCCGCGACCTTGGCGCGGACCGTGAGCCCGTTCACCCCGTGGCTGCGGTTCACAGCCCGGGCCATCCACCCCATCGAGGAGTCGGCAGCCATCGCGGGCGAAGGGATCGCCTTCCGGGCCTCGATCGGCTGACCCCTCCGCGACAGCTGGACGCCCGGACCAGTGGTCCGGGGCGATGCGCTGCGCCCGCATTCACACCGGCCGGGTCACCCCGCGGCCTCCGCCATGGCAGCCAGCACGACCTTGCGGACGTCGTTGGCGCTGGCCAGGGTGAGCGCACGTCGCGCCACCGACGCGCACCGCTCCACGTCGAGCTCACGGATGGCCGCCTTGACCCTGGGGACTGCAGGGGGCGCGACGCTGAGCTCCCTCACACCCAGGCCGATGAGCACCGGGATGGCCAGCTCGTCCGAGGCAGCCTCGCCACAGACTGCGACGTCGATACGACCGCGTGCTGCTCGGCACACGTGGTCGATCAGGCGGAGAACGCCCGGATCGAGGGCGTCGGAAAGGGCCGCGACGGCGCCGTTCCCGCGCTCCGCCGCGAGAGTGTACTGAGTCAGGTCATTGGTCCCGATGCTGACGAAGTCGACGTGGGGCAGAAAGGCCTCGATCTTGAGCGCAGCAGCCGGGATCTCGATCATCGTCCCGATGCGCAACCCCTCGGGGATCCCAGAAGGCCCCGCCGCCTCCAGGAGCACGTGACGCGCCTCGATCATCTCGTCGGGCGTCGACACCATGGGGATCATGATGCTGGTTTCAGCGTGCCGCGCCGTGCGACAGATCGCGGCCATCTGGTCTCGCAGGAGGTCCCGGTGCTCGAGGCTGAGCCGTATGCCGCGTTGGCCCAGGAAGGGGTTCGCCTCCTTCGGCATCGGCAGGTAGGGCAGGGGCTTGTCTCCCCCGACGTCGAGCGTTCGGAAGGTGATCCGACGGCCGTCCATCGCCTGGGCGATCTGGTCGTAGACGCCTTGTTGTTCGTCGACGCTGGGCGCAGTCTGCCTGTCGAGGAAGAGGAACTCGGTGCGGACGAGACCGGCTCCGTCCGCCCCCGCTGCCAAGGCGGCGCGGGCGTCGGTCACCGAGCCGAGGTTGGCCGCCACGAGGACAGACGTGCCGTCACCCGACACAGCCGGCTTCTCGGCGAGGGCGATCTGCCCGGCGCGCAGCCGAGCCAGATCAGTGGCCCTGCGGCGAAACTGCTCCAGCAGCTCAGGTGAAGGGTCGACGTGCCACTCGCCGCTGCCGCCGTCGAGGAGGATGGTGCTGCCTTCGGGAATGCCCAAGACCCGGTCGCCGGCCATCACGACGACGGGAATGTCGCGGGCCCGGGCCAGGATGGCCGCGTGCGAGGTGGGACTGCCCTCCGCGAGGAGGACTCCGGTCACCAGCTCCAGATCCAGGGCGGCCGTCTCGGCGGGTGTGAGGTCGCTCGCCACGAGGACACCCGCGGCCACCAGTCGTCGTGCCGTCCGCCCGGTCAGGGCGCGCGTCACCTGGTCGCCGACCGCGCGGACGTCCGCCGCCCGCTCCCTGAGGTATGGGTCAGGGAGACCTGCCCAGTCGCGTTCGACCTGAGCGATGCAGCCGGCCCACGCCGCGGCTGCCCCGAGGCCCGCTCCGATCGAGCGCTTGACGTCGGTGAGGAGCTCTGAGTCGGCCAACAGGGACAGGTGCGCGTCGAAGATGCTGGCGTGCTCAGAACCCACTCGTCGCGCAGTCACGACCCGGGCGTGCTCGATCTCCCGACGCACTGCCGCCACCGACTCCACGATGCTTCGCCATTCGAGGGCTGGCTCCCCGACCGGCCGGTGGTCGAGGTCGGTGGGATCGGAGGTCAGCCGCCGAGCGGCGCCGATCGCGATCCCCGGAGATGCAGGCAGCGGACCACTGGTGCCTGACGCGGCCTGAGGTGCAGCCGCTGGCTCAACAGCCTCACCGAGGGTCTCGTCGAACCGGCGTTTCGCGAGGGCAAGGACGTGCTCGACCGCTTCTCGCGCCTGGGGCCCTGAGGCCCGGACCTCGACCTCATGGCCCCGCAGGGCCGACAGAGTCGCAACCCGGCTGAGGCTGCCCGCGGGGACCGGTCCTGCGCCCGTAGTGACGTTGCGCAACCTCACGGATGCGTCGAGCGCACGCACCTCGCTGACCAGTCGGGAGGCCGGCCGGGCGTGCAGTCCGTGGGCGTTGTCGACACGAAACACTCCGACGACCTCCTCATCCGGTGCCTCGTCGTGCCCGGCGGGGTCCTGTTCCGGGGTCGCCAGGTGTCCTGCCTTGCCCATCAGTGCGCCCCGCGCTTCGGCTGCGACCTCCTCCCTGCTGGCTCCGCCCGCAGCCGCTACGGCGGCGACGATGAGGCCTTCGATGAGGGGGGCAGGCGAGAGAGTCACGCGAGAGCGGACCGCGGGGTCGTCGAGCAGGTCGAGCGCCAGCTCTGCGCTCAGCACGGCACTGCCGAGATCCATGAGCACGACGACGCCTTCCGGGCCGTCTGCCCGTCCGATCGCCTCCATGATGGCGACCGCGTCGGTTCCGAACGTCGTGTCGTCGAGGCCCGCCGCCACCTCGATCCTCAACGTGCGGCCGTGCAGCATCTCTGCTGCCAGGGCAACGGTGGCGCGGGCGAGCGCGTGGCTGTGGGAGACCACGACCAAGCCGACTCCGCTCCGGGCATCCGCCGGGGGGTCGGCGGCAGGGCTCTTTGACATTTCCACTGCGCTCCACTCCTGGTCCTGCGTGCTCGTGGTCGTGAATCCGGACAATGGGTCAGAAGGGTGCATCCGCGGCGGCCTCGAGCAGGAGCGCCACTGTCGCGGCGCCGGGATCAAGGTGCCCGACGCTGCGTTCTCCCAGATAGCTCGCACGTCCCTTGCGGGCCAGCATCGGCAGGGTGTCCTCGCGGCCCACCGCGGCGGCATACCTGGCGGCCTTCAGGCCGGTGGCCAGGGAGGCGTGCTCCGCCAGCGCGCCCTCCAGGGCATCGACCGCCGGCGCCAGGGCGTCATACATGGTCTTGTCGCCCGGCCCGGCCTTGCCTCGATCGACGACGCCCCCGAGCCCCGCTCGAAGGGCAGTCGCGACGTCGGTTGCCGACACGGTTTCGGCGGCTCCCAGCGAGCTGCCCATCCGCATGAACAACGTCCCGAACAGGGGCCCGCTCGCCCCTCCGACCGTGGACACCAGCGTCATCCCCACCTTGCTCAACAGGGCGCCGGGCGTCGACGGCGCGCTTTCGTCGAGCGCGGCCACGGCGGCCTTCATGCCCCGGTCCATGTTCGAGCCGTGGTCGGCATCGCCGATCGCCGCGTCGAGCTCGGTCAGGAACTCACGATTCTCGGTGACGAGGTCAGCAAACCTGCGCACCCATTGCTCGAAGACCGCCGTGGTCACGTTCTCGCCCATCGTCAGATGCCCCATCTCAGTGCAGAAGTGTTGACAGGAGCGTCCCAGAGGGAGAGGAGCTCGTCATCGACCCTGAGCAGGGTGATCGACACGCCGGCCATGTCGAGCGAGGTGATGTACGAGCCGACGAGCGAGCGTGCGATGGGCACCCCGCGCCCGCCCAGGATCTTCTGGACCTCGTTGAACACGACGTAGAGCTCGATCAGCGGGGTGCCGCCGAGACCGTTGACGAACGCGATGACGGGGTTGCCCCTGGCGAACGCCAGGTCGGCGAGAATCGGCTCGACCAGGAGCGCGGCGATCTCGCGCGCCGGTCCGAGCGGCAACCGCGCACGCCCCGGCTCTCCATGGATGCCGACACCCACTTCCATCTCGTCGTCCCCGAGGTCGAACGTCGGCCGACCTGCAGCCGGAACGGTGCACGAGGTGAGGGCAAGGCCCATGCTCCGGCCGTTCTCGTTGACGGTGCGAGCTACCTGCGCGACCTCGTCGAGGTCGCGCCCCTGCTCTGCCGCCGCCCCGGCGATCTTCTCGAGGAGGACGGTGACGCCGACGCCACGACGCCCGGCGGTCCACGTGCTGTCCTGGACCGCCACGTCGTCGTCGGTCACCACCGACAGGATGCGTGCCCCGGTCTCGGACGCCGCCATCTCGGCCGCCATCTCGAAGTTCATGACGTCGCCGGTGTAGTTCTTGACGACGTGCAGGATGCCCGCGCCTCCGTCGACCAGCTTGGTCGCGGCCAGGATCTGCCCGGGTACGGGGGAAGTGAAGATCTCGCCGGCACAGGCCGCGTCGAGCATGCCCAGGCCGACGAAACCGCCATGCAGCGGCTCGTGCCCCGACCCCCCACCGGAGATGATCCCGACCTTGCCCTTCTTCGGGGCGTCACCGCGGTAGATGACCTTGCTCTCGTGGTCGACCCTCAGTTCGGGGTGAGCGGCTTCGATGCCACGCAGTGCCTCCACGACGACGTCGTTGGGGTCGTTGATCAACTTCTTCATCAGAGTCTCTTTTCGCAGTCAACGGGTTCTGGAGGCGTCAGACCGTGCTGGTCTGACGGGAGATGGCGGCCTGGGGGTCGGGGTCGCCGAGGTCCAGCCCGGGAGCCGCGACGGAACGGTCAGCCGGGGTGCGGCTGAGCACGCCGTACAGCAGGGCGGCCACGACTCCGGCGAGGAGCTCGGCCGCGAGGTACACCGGGAGCTGGGGCCACTTCACCTCGCCACCGGCCAGCTGCTGAACGAGCATGGGACCCACGGTACGAGCCGGGTTGATGGATGCACCCGTTGCCGGAGCGACAGGGATGATGGCCGCGAAGACGACCAGGCCGATGGCGACGCCGGCGAAACCCGTGGCGGCCTTGCGGTGGATGACGCCGAAGATCGTGAACACGAGAATGAAGGTCCCCACGAACTCGGCCGTGAAGGCCTGCACCCAGCTGATGTCGCCGTAGGACGCGACGCCCAAGCCCACGTCACTCGCCTTCTGGCCGAGGACGCCGATGATCGCAGCGGCCCCGATGATGGCGCCGACGACCTGGGCTCCGAGGTAGGCCGGCACCTGGGCCCACGGGAACTTGCCCGACACGGCCAGGCCGAGGGTGACCGCTGGGTTGATGTGGTTGCCGCCGACATGCCCCAACGCGTAGACGGTGGCAACAACCACGGTGCCGAACGCCAGGGAGATGACGCCCAGGTCGGCCATGGTGAACGGCGCCTTGCCGTTCACGATCAGGGTGGCGGGGACGGACCCCACGCCGATGAACACCAGGAAAGCCGTTCCGATGACCTCAGCGCCCAAACGCTGGAGGAGAGTGGTCTCGTCAAGCATCGCCCTTGCCCCTTTGCAAGTTGTTTGAATTTCATTCGATATTGTCGAACGTGATTTGGAGGCTACCCCTGTGATTCACTAGGAGGCAAGGGTTTTCGTGAAGTAGGTCACAGGAGCGAGGACAAACGTGATCCAATCGGTCGATCGCGCCATCCGGGTTCTCAGCGCGCTCCAGGGCGCGCGGCGGATGAGCCTGTCGGAGCTGGCCGCCCGACTCGACCTGGCGCCGTCGACCACTCACGGCATCGTCCGCAGCCTGGTAGAGCACGGGATGGTGGTGCAGGAGCGCGGCTCGAGCCGTTACCAGCTGGGCCCCGCTGTCCTTCGGCTCGGCAACGTCTACCTCGACACGCTGGAGCTCAGGTCGAAGGCCATCCCCTGGGCCGAGGATCTCGCCCGGCGCACCGGTCTTGCCGTGCGCACCGGCGTGCTGCTCGTGGACGACGTCGTGATCATCCATCATGAGCCGCGCCCGGATGGCAGTCGCCAGATGCCGGAGGTGGGCATTGTCATCCCGTCCCATGCGAGCGCCCTCGGCAAGGCTCTGCTCGCGTTCCTCCCTGAGGATGAGAAGCGGGTGCTGACCTCAGGTGAGCTGCGCAGCATGACCGGCGAGACGATCACCTCCGCCGACCAGCTGCGCGAGCAGCTGGAGGTGATCCGGTCGACCGGCATCGCCCTCGAGCAGGACGAGGCTGTGCTCGGTGAGAGCTCGCTGGCGAGCCCCATCTTCGACTCGTACGGAGAGGCCGTGGGTGCTGTCGGGGTCGTGATCCCCTCAGATGGCGACGTCTCCCGCCACCAGTCGCGCGACCTGGTTCGCGACACCGCCCGGTCCGTGTCGCGCGAGCTTGGCTCCCAGGCATGGCCCCCACGCCCAGCTGGCGATGGCCCCGGCTGGCGGTAGAGCGCACACCAGGGCGCGGGCTGAGACACGGCCGCCACCGGGGGCACCGCACAGCCGCGCGGGCGGCGCAGCGCCGGCCGGTTGCACTTTCGGCACCACGCAAACGCCAGAGGCCCTCTCCCACAAGGGAGAGGGCCTCTGACCTGCTACTTCAAGTAGCGGGGGCAGGATTTGAACCTGCGACCTCCGGGTTATGAGCCCGGCGAGCTACCGAGCTGCTCCACCCCGCGTCGGTGAACCCAACCTTACGGGAGTGGTCCGCTACGACCAAATCCGCAGGCGTCAGGGGGTTGTGGCGGTTCCCGTCGGGGTCGCCGAGGTGGTCGTCGATGGCGACGGGGTGGGCGTGACGGTCGCGGTGCCCCCCTTGGGTGCCGCTGCCACTGCCCGCTTGATCGCGTCGTCGAGCGCCTTCTGCGCCTGCCCGTATGCCGCGAAGTCGCCGGCCTTGAGGGCCGTCTGGCCGTCCGCGTAGGCCTTCTGAATGTCGGCAAGCGCCTTGGTGAGGGCTGCCGCATCGCTCGGGGCCGGCGTCGTCGGGGTCGTGGGCGTCGTCGGAGTGGTGGGTGTGCCGCCCGTGCCCGAGTCACCCGCCGTCGCACCGGAGTTGCCGCCGAAGAGGCCGTCCAGGGCGCCGTCGAGGGTGTCGGACCACGCGAGCTTGTTGCCGAACGCGACGACGGTGGCCCGCGAGAGCGGGAACGCCGTGGTCGTGTTGGCGCTGACGTAGACGGGCTGGACGTAGAGCAGCCCACCGCCGACCGGCAGCGTCAGCAGGTTGCCGAGCGTCACCCGAGAGCCCTGCTGGCGTGCGTTGTTGAGGAACTGCGACAGCGTCAGGCTGAAGGCCGCCGAGGTCTGGTTCGAGGAGTTGATGTCGTTCTGGACCTGACCCGGGCCCCGCACCTGGCTGTCCTTGGGCAGCTCGAGCAGCCGCAGGGCGCCATAGTCGGCGCTCGGCTGGCCAGCCGTCCGGCCGGCGTCCGCGTCGACGGACAGGAAGCCCGAGAGCACCTGCCGGTCACCGACCGGTTTGAACGTCGTCGTGAGCGAGAACTTCGCCGCGTCCTGCTCGGGCAGCTTCAGAGTCAGGTAGTACGGCGGCTGGTCGACGTCCCGCTGCTCCTGGGACGGGTCCTCGGGGACCTCCCAGAAGTCCTGGCCGCCGTAGAACGAGGCCGCGTCGGTGACGTGGTAGCGGCTCAGCATCTGCCGCTGGACCTTGAACAGGTCCTCGGGGTAGCGCAGGTGCGACATCAGCTGGGCGCTGATCTCGGACATGGGGCGCACCGTGTCGCCGAAGATGTTGCTCCACGCTTTGAGCAGCGGGTCCTGGTCGTCCCACGCATAGAGCTTGATGGTGCCGTCGTAGGCGTCGACGGTGGCCTTGACCGAGTTGCGGATGTAGTTGACCTGTCCCGTGGCGATCGCCTGCACGGAGCTCGAGCGCGTGGTGACCGAGTCGGTCGTCGCGCTGTCGATCGCCGTCAGGCGCGAGTAGGGGTACTGAGCCGAGGTCGTGTAGCCGTCGATGATCCACTGGACCCGGCCGTCGACGACGGCGGGGTACGGGTTGCCGTCGGGGGTGAGCCACGGCGCGACGCGCTTGACGCGGTCGAGTGGCGCGCGGTGGTCGAGGATCCTGCTCTGGTCGTTGACCGCGTCGGACAGCAGGAGGTTCAGCTCGCGGTACTTCAGGGCGTACGCGAGCTGGCGCGGGAACGAGCTGAGCCGGACGCCACCCTTGCCGGTGTACGTGGTGTTCTTCTGTCCCGCGGCGCTGTTGTCGGGGTAGTCGAACTCGCGCGGCGATGCTCCGGTGGAGCCACCCACGATGGAGTAGGGGGGCGACTGCTCACCGAAGTAGACGCGCGGCTCGAATTCGCCGAGCTTGTTGCCGGACTGCGGGATGTTCTGCGCGTAGAAGACCGGCTCGCCGTCGGCGGTGCGCTGGTTGCCGTAGGCGGCAACCACGCCGAAGCCGTGGGTGTAGACGGTGTGCTCGTTGAGCCAGTTGCGCTGGTTGGCCGGGATGCCGTCGAGGTCGAGCTCCCGGACCGCGACCACCGTGTCGCGGACTTGGCCGTCGACGCTGTAGCGGTCGACGTCGAGGGCGTCCGGGAACGCGTAGTAGGACTTGACGGACTGCAGCTGCTTGAACGTCGGCGACACCACGATGGGGTCGACCAGCCGGATGCCGGGGATCGTGTCGGCGTCGTCGCGCAGCTGCCCCTGGCTCGCCTCGGTCGTGGCCGTGTAGGGCGTCGTCTTCACCGACGCGATGCCGTATGCGGTGCGCGTCGCCTTGATGCTGCGGTCGATGTACTTCATCTCCAGCGACTTCTCGGACGGCTTGACCTTGAAGTTCTGGATCAGCGCGGGATAGATGCCACCGACCACGATCGAGGTCACGGTGAGCAGGGCGACGCCGACGATGGGCAGGCGCCAAGACCGGGTCCAGATCGAGGCGATGAACAGGCCAGCCGTCATCAGTGCGGCCACCGCGAGGATCACCTTGGTCGGCAGGACGGCGTTGGCGTCGGTGTAGCCGATGCCCGTCAGCAGCGGGTTGTCCTTGGTCGACAGCGAGTAGCGGTCGAACCAGTAGGTCGCGCCGCGCACGATGACCAGGGCGGCGAGGAGGGCCGCGAGGTGGGCCCGGGCGGCGCGGGTCGTGCGCTCACCTCGGGACTGCAGCTGCAGCCCGCCGTAGACGTAGTGGGTGAACGCCGACGCCAACAGCGCCATGATGAGCACCATCGTGAGGAAGCCGAGGACGAAGCGGATCCACGGCAGCGTGAAGACGAAGAACGAGATGTCGAGCCCGAACTGGGCGTCCTTGCTGCCGAAGGGCGAGCGGTTGCGCCACAGCAGGAAGGTCTGCCACTGCCCCGCTGCTCCGGTGCCGGCGAGGATGCCGAGCACGACGGGGATGCCGACCATGGCGAGCCGACGCAGCGGCTCGATCGCCTCGCGGTACTGGTCGAGGTTCTGCTGCTGCGGCGTGACCGGCGCATAGATCGGCCGCGTCCGGTAGGCGAGCGTCAGGCTCGCAGCCACGAGCGCGGCCGTGATCACGAAGGCGATCGTGAACAGCAGGATCTTGGTGGTGAGCTGGGTGACGAAGACCCCCCTGAACCCGACCGAGTCGAACCAGAGGACCTCGGTCCACACCGACGCCGCCATCGAGGCCACGAAGGCCAGCACGACGAGGACCACCAGGGTGGGCACCAGCGGGCCGCGGCGACGGTTCAGCCGCAGGGTCGGCGGGCGTCGACCGCCTGCCCCTCCGCCTCGCGGAGCTCCCTCGGGGCGTGCCCCTTCTCCCCCGGGCTCGCCGGGTCCGAACCAATCCGAAGAACTCACGCCATGCCCGATCTGCCGCGCGACCTTCTCACCCGGTCGCCTGCTGGTAGTGGAACCAACTTACCGAGCGACGATGTGGTTCCCGCGCCCGCCTACGATGTCCCGGTGAGCCAGACCTCCCAGCCCGTCGCCGACCCGCTGTCCATCGCCGCCCTCGACACCGAACGCCACGTCGCGGCGGCCGGGTGGGACCAGAACCCGCGGCTGTTCGCGCTGGTGCCGACGGCCGACCTGCTGGAGCGCGAGCCGCACCTGCGCGGGCAGATGGGCGGCGCCGACCTCGCCGAGGGCGCCCTGTCAGCCATCGAGCAGGAGAACCTGCCGCCGACGTCCAACCTCGAGTCCCTGCTGGGCGGGATCGCCTGGCCCGACGCCGTCGTGGGTGCAGCGCTGGCGGTCGAGCGGATCGTCGTCCCGCCGGAGGCAGAGCGCGACCTGCCCGTGCACCCCGACCAGGCCGTCGACGCCCTGGCCGCCCACCCGTCCCGCCAGGACGTGCGGCTCCTGGTCGCGGTCACCCGTGACGGCCAGAGCCGGTGCCTGCTGCGGCAGCGGGCGCACGACAGCGACGACAAGGTCGCCCTGGGCGAGGACATCGCCCCCGGGCTCGTGCACGCGCTGCGGTCCACCCTGACCGACTGAAGGCGCGCGCGTCCCGGCGAACTACTTCGTGCAGGTCGGCAGGGAGTCGGCACGCTTGGCGGCGATCGCCTCGACGGCCTTCTTCGCCTCGTCGAACGTGGCGATGCGCACGACCCGCAGCTCGTCGGGGACGTGGCCCGCGACCTCGTCGCAGTTGTCCGCGGGAGCGAGGAACCACCGGGCCCCGCCGTCGTGGGCCCCGACCAGCTTCTGCCGGATGCCGCCGATGGGACCGACCTTGCCGGTGTAGTCGATCGTGCCCGTGCCGGCGACCTGCTCGCCCCCGGTCAGGGCCCCGGGCGTGATCGTGTCGTAGACGCCAAGGGCGAACATCGTGCCCGCAGAGGGCCCCCCAACGTCGCCGGCGTTGATCTTGACGTCGATCGGGAAGTCGAACTTCACGCCGAGGAACACCCCGATCGTGGTGCGCCCGTCGGACTCGCGGGTCCTGGCCGACACGTCCGTCTCGGAACCCCCACGGCGCAGCCGCAGCGTGACCGTGTCGCCGGGAGCGGTCTTGCCGATGGCGGTGCGGATGTCCTCGGTCGTCGTGACGCGGGTGCCGTTGACAGCCACGATCTCGTCGCCGGCCTTGAGCACCGACGCCGACGGCGAGTCCTTGGCGACCTGCGCGATGACGACCTGCTGGACGACCTTGCGCCCCGCGGCCTTGAGGGCGACGGCGATGGCCTCCTGCTGGGAGTCGACCATCTCGGCGGTGCTCTCCTCCTCGACCTGCTTGTCCGTGATCCCCTTGGGGAAGTAGAGCTCCTCGTCGACGACCTCCTCGCTCGGCCGCACCGCTGCCTCGAGGAGGTCCCAGACCGTCACGCGGACGCCGGGGCCCCCGACGATCCGCACCGTCGTGAAGTCCAGCGCTCCCTGGGTCGGGTAGCTCTCGGCACCGGCCACCGTGATGAGCTGGGTGCCGTCCAGCTTGCCGAGGGTGTTCGTGATGGGCCCGGGCTTCATCACGACGTACGGCAGGCCGACCATCGTCGACAGCGCGCCCAGGGCGATGAGCACGAAGACGGCCACGAGCGACGCAGTCGAGCGACGACCCATGCGGTAGGGGTCCCCCGGCCCGTCGAAGCCCACGGGGCCACCGGGCCGCTGGGCGCTCGGTGTGGCCGGGCCCGCAGCGCCGACGTCTGATCCGTGCGCAGCACTCACGGCAGTCCGACCCACTCGTCGGAGCCGTCCGCGAAGCGCTGGTGCTTCCAGATCGGCACGGTCGACTTCAACGTGTCGATCAGGTCGCGGCAGGCCTCGAACGCCTCGCCCCGGTGCGGGGCCGAGACGGCCGCCACCACGGCGATGTCCCCGATCTCGAGGTGGCCCACCCGGTGGACCGCACCGACCCGGGCGACGGCGTGGCGGTCGGCGACCTCACGGCATACGCGCGCCAGGGTCTCGGCCACGCTGGGGTGGGCCGAGTAGTCGAGAGCCGCCACGGACGCCCCGTGGTCGTGGTCGCGCACGACACCGACGAAGAGCGCAATGCCACCGCAGCGGGGGTGCCGCACCATCGAGAGCACCTCGTCGACGCTCAGCGGCTCGTCGCGGACGTCGCTCAGGACCACCTCGTGTGCCGAGGTGAGCTCCGGTGTGCCCTGCTCGCTCACGCGATGCCGCCCTTCTTGCGGCGCCGCCGCATGATCGCCGCGGTGCCCACGAGGGCCACAGCAGCACTGGCCGCCCCGAGGGCGGCGTCCTTGCGGTCGAGGCGTCGGGCCGCGACCGCGTGTGAGCCCCGGATGGTATCCAGTAGAACCCCGAGGCAGGTCTCATTGTCATGGGTGGGTGTCCACCCGTGCGCGCGCAGGGTCGACGAGGGCACCACCCAGGGGAACGCGACGAACGCGAGGTCGCTGGCCGGGGCGGGCAGGACACCGACCCGGTGCAACCGGTCCGCGGTGCCCATCGCGGCACCCATCGAGAGCACGACCTGCCGCATGCCGGTGAGCCGTTCGAGGTCGGACGCACCGAGGTGCCCGTCCGCCCCGACGGTGACGACCGGACCCAGTCCCTGCGCCAGCACGGTGGTCACCGCGGAGCCGAGGTCGTCGACGTGGCAGAACTGCCAGGCGGCATGGGCGCCGCGCACGGTCAGCAGGCGCGGCGCCTCGAAGTGCCTGGTGATGACCGTGTCGACCCCCTCACCGACGAGCGCAGCTGGTCGGACGGCGGTGATCGCCAGGCCGGGGTGGACGTCGCGCGCGACGGCCACGAGCTGCTCGACGTCCATGAGGTCGCCGACCTGCCCCTCGTCGGACGGCGCGTGCAACGGCGCGTCCTCGTCCAGCGGCACCGGGTTGTCGGGCTGCGCGCCGTAGGCCTGCGCACCCGTCACGACCGCGAGGTGACGCACCCCGGCGGCGGCGGCCGCCGTGATGACCGTCTGGGCCCGGCGCAGGTTGCGCTCGCGCCGGGCGCGGGCGCCCAGGGCCAGGTCCGCGACGAGGTCGGTGCTCGCCGCGACGTATGCCGCCGCGTGCACTCCGCGCAGCGCCTCCACCAGGCGCGGGTCGCCGGGGTCGGCAGCCCGGAAGTCGACCCCGCCGACCGACGGCCGCTCCAGGTCGACCGCGACGACCCGGCCGATCCGGTGCTCGTCACCACCGGCGACGCTGGTCCCCCGGGCTGCCGCGGTCACCAGCGCGCGCAGCACCGCACGGCTGGCCGGACCGCCGGCGCCGATGACGGCGACGTCGATCGCAGTACGCCGCGAGCGAACGCCGCGTCCGTGGGAGCCCGCAGGGGAACTCACTGTGACCTCCGCGTGGTTGTCTAGAGACAAGCATCCTCTCAGGACTCATCAGGAGACGCTGTGCCCGACCACCCCCAGTCGCCCGACCCCGCTGCGGGAGAGCCCGACGATGAGACGTCGTCCGGCTCCGGGCTGCCCCCCGAGATCGAACAGGTGCTCGCCCGCCTGACCGGCGGCCCTGTCGACCCCGAGATGGCCAAGGCCTTGAAGGACATGGGGATCGACCGCATCGACCCCTCCATGATGGAGATGATGGTGGGGCAGATGCAGGCGATGTTCGCCAGCACGGACACCGACGCCTTCAACGTCGCGCTCGCCACCGACACCGCCCGCAAGACCGTCTCGGAGGCCGGCGACGCCGTCGTCGGAGAAGCCGCGAGTCGCCAGACCGCCCAGGCCGCGCAGGTCGCCGAGCTGTGGCTCGACGAGGTCACCTCCTTCGAGGCCCCCGGCATCACCACGCACGCCTGGAGCCGGGCCGAGTGGGTCGAGGCGAGCATGCCCACCTGGCGCACCCTCGTCGAGCCCGTCGCCGAGGGGGTCAGCCGCGCCGTGGGCGACGCCATGTCGGCCCAGCTCAAGGAGCTCGGTGAGGGCGCCATGCCCGAGGGCGTGCTCCCCGCCGGCATGGACCCTGCGGCGATGATCAGCCAGATGGAGCCGATGCTGGCCAGGATGAGCGCCTCGATGTTCGGGCTCCAGGTCGGCCAGGCCGTCGGCGCCCTCGCCAGCGAGACGGTCAGCGGCACCGAGGTCGGGCTGCCCTTGGTCGCCGACCGGTCCGTGGCGCTGCTGCCGGCCAACGTCGAGGAGTTCGCGTCCGGGCTCGGGATCGACCTCGACCAGGTGCGGCTCTACCTCGCGGTCCGCGAGGCTGCCCGGGTCCGGCTCTTCTCCGAGGTGCCGTGGATCGGTCCCCAGCTGCTGGCGGCCGTGCGCGACTACGCCCGCGACATCACCATCGACACCGAGCGCATCGAGAGCGCCCTGCAGTCGGTCGACGCGACGGACGCCCAGGCACTGCAGGCCGCGCTCCAGAACCAGCTGTTCCGCCCCGAGCCGAGCGCTGCCCAGCGCGCTGCCCTGTCGCGGCTCGAGACCTCGCTGGCCCTCGTCGAGGGCTGGGTCGATGTCGTCACCGAGCGGGCCACTGCCGGTCACCTGCCGCAGGCAGCAGCGCTCGGCGAGGCCGTCCGCCGGCGCCGGGCCACGGGAGGACCCGCCGAGAAGGCGTTCGCCGGGCTGGTGGGGCTGGAGCTCCGCCCGCGTCGGCTCCGGGACGCGGCCAACCTGTGGGCGGCCCTGGAGTCCAGCCGCGGACCCGAGGGGCGCGACGCGGCCTGGGGCCACCCCGACGTCGCGCCGACGACGGCCGACCTCGACGACCCGCTGGGCTACGTCGAACGGTTCGGCWGCTCGGAGTCGAGCGCCATGGACGCCGCCCTCGACGACATCCTCAGCGGCGGCGACGGCTCCGGTGGTGGCGGCGAGCCCGGCGAGGGGCCGCGGTGAGCGGCACCACCACGGGGGTGCCGGCGGCCTACCTCGCCCTGCGCGAAGACGCGACTCGGGTGCTGCAAACCTGGCACTCGGGTGACTCCCAGCAGCAGCGGCTGCGCGACGAGCTGCTCGCGCACTGTGACGCCCACCCCGACGCGATGTGGAAGCAGGGACCACCCGCGCACCTCACCGCGAGCGCCCTCGTCCTCAACAGCTCCCTCGACAAGGTCCTGCTGACGTTGCACGCCAAGGCAGGGATGTGGTTGCAGTTCGGCGGTCACTTCGAGCCGGGCGACACCTCCGTCCACGCCGCCGCAACCCGTGAGGCGCGCGAGGAGTCGGGGATCGACGACCTCGTGCTGCATCCCGAGCTGCTCCACCTCGACCGCCACGCGCTGCTCGCCTCCGGGTTCGGTCGGTGCGCCGAGCACCTCGACCTGCGCTACGCCGGCATCGCCACCGACGAGGGTGTGTATGCCGTGAGCGAGGAGTCGCTCGACGTCGCCTGGTGGCCGGTGGACGCGCTGCCCGAGGCCAGCCGGCACGAGATCGAGCCCCTCGCCCGGACGGCCCGTCGACTTTTGGGCTGAGTCAGCCCGTGGCTGAGTCGAGGCAGCGCGCTGACCGTCTCAGTCGTCGGAGCCGAACCGCAGCGCCGCCTGACCCGGCTCCTCGAACGGCCCGTCGGACAGGTCGAGGCCGGCGGTGGCCGCGACGCCCTCGAGGTAGCCCCTGGCCCGCTCGAGCTGGGGGTAGCCGTCGATCAGGGCCCAGAAGTCGGGCCCGTGGTTGGCGGCCAGCAGGTGGGCGAGCTCGTGCAGCAGAACGTAGTCGATGACGTAGGCGGGCATGCCCTGCAGGCGGGTCGAGATGCGGATCGAGCCGTCGGCAGGGGTGCAGGAGCCCCACCGGGAGTTCTGGTTGGTGACCCAGCGGATGCTGGTGGGCCGGGCCCGGCCCCCGAGGTGCTGGCGCGACAGCTCGGCCGCCCGCCGCGACAGCTGGGCGTCGCTGGGCCGCCGCCGCTGGTCGCCCTTGGCCAGCCGCTCGACCATGGTCGCCACCCACTGCCGCTCCTCGGCCTTGGTGAAGCGGTCGGGGATCAGCACGATCGTGCGTCCGCCCTCGCGGTAGGCGCTGACGGTGCGACGCCGGCGCCGACTGCGCCTGACCTCGATGTCGTCGTTCCCCATGCAGACGAGGATAAGTGAGCGCGCCGACATCGCCCGTGACCCGGCGGGTCTGGCGCGCCACAGCGGGACGGCTCGCGCCTAGCCCAGCAGCCTGCGGAGCCGGCGGTCGAGGATCTGCACGGCGGGGCCGAAGACGGCATGCGACTCGTTGGTGGTCTGGCCCATGGCGTAGCGGTAGAAGATCTGCTGGGCGATCACCGCGAGCCGGAACAGCCCGTAGGCCTCGTAGAACAACGCCTGCCCGGGCGTGAGGACGAGCCCACGGCGTTCGGCGTAGCCATTGACCATCTCGGCCCGGGTCAGCATGCCGGGGTGGTTGGTCGGGACCCGGCGGAACTGCTGGAAGTCCGGGTCGTCCTCGGCATCCACCCAGTAGGCCATCGCCGCGCCGAGGTCCATGAGCGGGTCGCCCACCGTGGCCATCTCCCAGTCGAACAGCCCCCGGATTCGCGTGGGGTCGTCAGGGTCGAGGACGAGGTTGTCGAACTTGAAGTCGTTGTGGATCACGCAGCTGCCGACGTCGTCGGGCTGGTGCTCGTCGAGCCATGCCATGGTCGACTCGAGGTCGGGCTGGCCCTGGGTCACAGCAGCCCGGTAGCGCGCGGACCACCCCTCGACCTGGCGTCGCACGTACCCGTCGCCCTTGCCGAGGGTGTCGAGCCCTGCCTCCGCCGCGTCGACCGTGTGCAGCCGGACGAGCACGTCGAGCATGCCGTGGCACAGCGCGGCGGCCTGCTCCGGCGAGACCGGCACCTGCAAGTCGCGGCGGGGCACGATGCCGACCAGCCGCTCCATCACGTAGAACTCCGACCCGATCACGCCGGGGTCGTCGCAGAACGCCACCATCGTTGCCACGTAAGGGAACTGGGTGCGGAGCGCGGCCTGGATGCGGTACTCGCGACCCATGTCGTGAGCGCCCCTCGCCTTGGTGCCGGACGGTCCGCGGCGCAACACCAGGTCCAGCCCGTCGAAGCGCAGCAGGTACGTCAGGTTGGAGGCGCCACCGGCGAACTGGAGCACCTCCGGCACCCCGCCCAGCCGACCGGCATACTCCTGCGCGGCGTCTCCGCGCAGCCACTCCACGGCGGCTGCGACGTCGAAGGCGTCCTCCGACCGCACCGGCGTCGCGCCGGCGACGGCGGTCACTCGTGCCTCGCCAGCTCGAGGCGTCCCACCACGCTGCGGTGGACCTCGTCGGGGCCGTCGGCCAGGCGCAGCGAGCGGGCGCCGACCCAGGCCGCCGCCAGCGGGAAGTCGGTGGTGAGGCCACCGGCGCCGTGCAGCTGGATGGCGAGGTCGATGACCTCAAGCGCCATGGCAGGCACCTCGACCTTGATCTCGCTGACGGCCGACAGCGCCTCGCGCGACGGCCCCTGGTCGAGCAGCCACGCCGCATGCATGACGAGCAGGCGCGAGCGGTTGATGGCGATGCGGGCGTCGGCGATCTTCTCGAGGTTGCCGCCGAGCCGGGCGATCGGCTTGCCGAAGGCGGTGCGCGACTGGGCCCGTCGGCAGGCCAGCTCGAGCGAGCGCTCGGCGAGCCCGATGGCGCGCATGCAGTGGTGGACCCGGCCGGGGCCGAGGCGCCCCTGGGCGATCTCGTAGGCACGCCCCGGGCCCAGCAGGATGTTGGCGGCGGGCACCCGGACGTCGTCGAAGGTCACCTCGCCGTGACCGAGTGGCTCGTCGTGGTAGCCCATCGTCGAGAGCATCCGCGTGACCGTGACCCCCGGGGTGTCCCGCGGCACGAGCACCATCGTGTGCCGGGCGTGCCGGTCGGCCTCGGGGTCGGACAGCCCCATGAACACCAGGATCTGGCACTCCGGGTTGCCGATACCGGTCGAGAACCACTTGCTGCCGTTGATGACGACCTCGTCGCCCTCGACGACCGCGGTCGCAGCCATGTTGGTCGCGTCGGAGGAGGCCACGCCCGGCTCGGTCATGCAGAACGCACTGCGGATCCGGGCGTCGAGCAGGGGCTCGAGCCACTGCTGCTGCTGCTCGGGGGTGCCGTACCGCAGCAGCACCTCCATGTTGCCGGTGTCGGGGGCGTTGCTGTTGAACACCAGCGGCGCGATGGCCGAGCGGCCCATCACCTCGGCGACCGGGGCGTAGTCGACGTTCGACAGCCCCTCACCGCCGTCGGTGCCGAAGTCCGCGGCATAGCGGCCGGCATGTTCGCGCGGAAGGAAGAGGTTCCAGAGGCCCTGAGCGCGGGCCCGCGGTTGGAGCTCCTTGATGACGGGCGACGGGGCCCACGGGTCGCCCCCGCTCTCACGTCGTCGCAGCACCTCGGCGTGGAACTCGGCCTCGACCGGCTCGATCTCGGTGTCGAGGAACCTGCGGACGCGGTCGCGCAGGTCGGTGGCGCGCGGTGACAGGGAGAAGTCCATGCGCCCGACCCTAGCCTCGGGCCGCTCAGCGTCCCCGGAAGGTCGGGGCCCGCTTGGCGGCCGCCGCCGCGATGCCCTCGTGCAGGTCCTCGGTGGCGAGGGTGACTGCCTGCGCGAGGGCCTCCCACTGCAGAGCGTCGTCGAACGTCGCGTGCCCGCCGTCGCGCACGGCCTGCAACGTCAGCGTCGTCGCGATGGGTGCTGCGGCGGCGACTCGCTCGGCCGCCGCGACCGCGTCGGCCAGCACCCGCTCGGTCGGCAGCGCCTGGGACACGAGGCCCAGCGCCAGTGCCTCCTGCCCCGAGACGACCCGGCCTGTGAGCAGCAGGTCCCGGGCGACCGCACGGCCTGCGACGTCCGGCAGGGACCAGGTCGTGGCCATGCCCGGGTGCAGCCCCAGGGAGGTGAACGGCACGCCCAGCCTGGCGTCAGCGGCGGCATACCGGATGTCGCAGGCGAGTGCGAGGGCGAAGCCCGCGCCGATGGCGTGCCCGTTGACGGCCGCGATCGTGGGAACCTCGAGGTCGCGGATCGACAGCCACGAACGGTAGAAGGCGAGCATGCGAGCCCGCAGCTCGCTGACCGGGGCGTCGGGGTCCTTGACGATCCACGACAGGTCGCCTCCGGCGCAGAACGCGGGCGCTGCTCCGGTCACGACCACCGCCGCAAGCGCCTCATCGGTGCGCAACAGCCCCATCAGCCTCACCCATGACGCCGTCATGGCGGTGCTCATCGAGTTGCGGCGCTCGGGCAGGTCCAGCGTGACCACCGCGATCCGGCGTCCTGAGGCCTCCCTGGCCTCCACCCGCAGGTCGTCGAACTCGGCTCCGGACCACGACTGCGGGCTCATGGGCCGAACCCTAGAGGCCCCCGCTGAGCACGACGCACGCACCCCCCTTGCGGGATTTTGTGCTCAGCATGGTCTAAGTTGGCCGAAGTCCGACGGCGCACCGTGTGCCGTGAACAAGAGGAGACATGGCGATGGCTGAAGAGACCTACAAGGGCGAGTTCTACTGCGTGAAGTGCAAGGAGAAGCGCGAGGCCGAGGGCCGTGTCGTGGAGACCAACGGTCGCCGCATGGCCAAGGGCGTGTGCCCCGTGTGTGGCACCAACCTCAACCGCATTCTCGGCAAGGCCTGACACCAGGCTTTCCGCTCGTGAGGGGCGGGTCCGACCAGACGGTCGGACCCGCCCCTCGCCGTTGCCGCCCTGTGGACGACGCGCGGGGCGGCCCGTTGGGCCTGTGCCAGATTGGCGCCGTGACCCGAGAGCCGCTCCTCACGTGCCTGTGGCCCGTCCTGCGCCGCGGCTCGGGGACCGTGCAGTTCGGCCTCGACCCGGCCAGTGCGCTGGTGATCACGGGGGTCACCGACGAGCAGGCCGACGCGCTCCGCTCGCTCGACGGCACCCACCGTCTCCCGCCGGTCCTCGACGCGGCGCCGGACCTCGTCGCCCTGCTCCGCCGGCGCCGCATCCTCGTGACGAGCGACGAGCTCGCGCTCACCCCTGAGCCGGCCCGCGGCCTGTGGCGTGCCGAGGTCGAGTCCCTCGTGCGGGCGGCCGGTCCCCGACCGGCGTATGCCGCGTGGTCGCGGCGCACCGCTGCGCGCGTCGTGGTCGCGGGGCGGGGTCCACTGCCCAGCAGCGTCGCGGTGCTCCTGCGCCGAGCGGGCGTCGGCACGGTCCGCGTGGTCGACGCCGGGGCCGCCGAGCACCCCGGGCCTGCACCGCTAGACCCACCCACCCTCGTGGTCCACACCGCCGCCCACGCGGTCGACCCGGTGGTCGGCGAGCGCTGGCGCCGCCACGGCATCCCGGTGCTGCCCGTCGTCGTGACGGCGGCCGAGGCGGTCGTCGGACCGGTCTGCACCACGGGCGCCCCCTGCCTGCGCTGCCTCGACCTGACCCGCGCCGACCTCGACCCGCAGTGGCCGACGCTGCTCGGCCAGCTCACCCGACCCCGGGTGGGGCCCACCGCCGAGGTCGGCGGAGAGGTGCCCCTGGTGGCTGTCGCGGCCGGGCTCGCCGCCACCCTGGCACTGTCGAGCGTCGACGGCGTGAGCACGCCGCCCGGGCGCTCGCTCGAGGTCTCGATGCCGTGGCCCGCGGTACGCCAGCGCCAGTGGGACCGCCATCCGCAGTGCGGCTGCGCGAGCGCCGACACGGTGTCCGTGCAGCCCGCCGACCACACCCGTCGACACGGTGCCGACAGGCCGTCTGGGCAACCCGCCGACGCGACGGGCGCCGCACAAGCCAGAATGGCCGGATGAGCGAGATCCCTCGGCGTGCGGTCAGCCGCACGGCCCGCCTGGCCAGCCTGCCCCTGGGCTTCGCCGGGCGCACGGCCGTGGGGTTCGGCAAGCGCGTCGGCGGCAAGCCTGCCGAGGCCGTGGCCGCCGAGCTGCAGGCCCGCACCGCCGAGCAGCTGTTCAAGGTGCTCGGCGAGCTCAAGGGCGGCGCGATGAAGTTCGGCCAGGCGCTGTCGGTCATGGAGGCCGCGCTGCCCGAGGACCTCGCCGGCCCCTATCGCGCGACGCTGACCAAGCTCCAGGAGGCCGCTCCCCCGCTGCCGCCCGCCACGGTGCACAAGGTCCTGGCCGCAGAGCTCGGGCCGCGCTGGCGCACCGCGAAGTTCGAGTCCTTCGACGACGTCCCCGCTGCCGCCGCGTCGATCGGGCAGGTGCACCGGGCCGTCTGGCGCGACGGCCGCGAGGTGGCCGTCAAGATCCAGTACCCCGGGGCGGGCAAGGCCCTGCTGTCCGACCTGAACCAGGTGTCCCGGGTTGCCCGGGTCGCAGCGGGGTGGATCCCCGGCATGGACATCAAGCCCATCCTCGAAGAGCTCAAGTCGCGGATGTCCGAGGAGCTCGACTACAACCTCGAGGCCAGCAGCCAGCGCACCTTCGCCAAGGCCTTCCGCGGCGACCCCGACTACGTCGTGCCCGACGTGCTGGTGCACAGCGAGCACGTCATCGTGTCCGAGTGGCTCGAGGGCACGCCGCTGTCGCAGATCGTCGCGTCGGGGACGCAGGAGCAGCGCGACGCGGCCTCGGCCAAGTACATGGCGTTCCTGCTGGTCGGGCCGGCGCGGGCCGGTCTGCTGCACGCCGACCCGCACCCCGGCAACTTCCGGCTGATGCCCGACGGACGGCTGGGCGTCATCGACTACGGCGCGGTCAACCGGCTGCCGCAGGGCCTGCCACCGGCGATGGGGTCGCTCGTCGCGGCCGCCCTGTGTCACGAGGCGGGTGAGCTCGAGGCCGGCCTGCGGTCCGAGGGGTTCATCAAGCCGTCGATGTCACTGGACGCCGAGGCCCTGCTGGACTACCTCCAGCCGTTCATCGACCCGCTCATGCACGAGCAGTTCACCTTCAGCCGGCCGTGGCTGCGCGGCGTGGCCGGCCACGTCAACGACGTCCGCAGACCCGAGTTCCTCGTCGGCATGAAGCTCAACCTGCCGCCGTCCTACCTGCTGATCCACCGCGTCTGGCTGGGCGGCATCGGCGTGCTGTGCCAGCTCGGTGGCACAGTGCGGGCGCGCGAGATCGTGGTCGAGCACATGCCCGGTATGCGGCTGCGTCACCTGCCCCCGCCCCTCGCCTGAGCTCTGCGTCCCTGGCGGGGACATCACCCGGGCCTCACCACCAGGCGGAGTCGAGCTTGCCCTCGATCGAGCGCAGGTGCTCACGGCTGCAGCGGTCGCAGGTCCAGACCTCGCGGCCGTTCTCGGTGCCACGGGTCCAGGTGATCGCCGCCAGCGCCGGGTTGCTGGAGGTCGTGCCGCACGTGGCGCACACCGGCAGGGCCACGTCGGCCTCGTCAGCACCCACCGGCTCGGCTACTTCGCCGCTGACTTGGCGGACGTCCTGCGCGGCGAGGCAGAGGCCTTGGTGCCGCTGGAGTCCTTCGGCGGCAGCGCGGCTGCCTTGGCCTTTGCATCGGCCTTCGCCGCCTGCTTGAACTCGCGCACCTTCAGCAGGGACTCGGCGTCGACCACGTCGGCCACCGAGCGGTAGGACCCGTCCTCGGCATACGGCCCGACGGCCTCCTGCCACCCCGCGGGGCGGACGTCGAGCTGCTTGCCGACCAGGGCCGCGAAGATACGGGCCTTCTGGTCACCGAACCCGGGCAGGTCGCGCAGCCGCTGGAGCAGGTCGCCGGCGTCGGCAGCCTGCGTCCAGATCGTCTCGGCCCGGCCGTCGTACTGGTCACGCACGACGGCGGCCAGCTGCTGGACCCGTCCCGCCATCGACCGGCCATACCGGTGGATCGCAGGCGGCGTCGCGCACAGCTCGGCGAACGCCTCGGGCTCGGCCGCGGCGATGGCGTCCGGCGCCAGCGTCCCGAACCGGCTGAGGATCTTCCACGGACCACGGAAGGCGTGCTCCATCGGGTACTGCTGGTCGAGCAGCATGCCGACGAGGAGGGCGAACGGGTCGTTGCTCAGCACCTCGTCGGCGGCGTCGTCCTGGGCGATACGGATCTGCGTGGCCATGCCGGCCAGCCTAACGAGCGCCGCTCAGAGCAGGTAGACGAAGCCGGGGCCCTCGTCGCGGTACGGGATGTCGAGGGCGTCCAGCGCGGGCTTCCACGAGCCGGTCACGCTCGGGTCGGACCCCTCGAACCCGTGGTCGGCGGTCAGCACGAACGTGACCTCGTCGAGCACCCCGAGCGTCTCGAGGTGGTCGAGGAACACGCCGAGCCGGGCGTCGCTCTGACGCAACGACTCCCGAGCCATCTCGGAGCGGGGGCCGCCGCCGTGGTGACCGGCGTCGGTCACGGTGCCCGCCCACCAGGTCAGCGCAGGAGCGTCCTCGGCCGCCTCCCAGAGCTGCAGCACCTGCTGGAGCCCGAGGTCGTCGACCTGGACGGCCCACCGGTAGTAGGCGTCGGCCAGCGACTCGCGGCGCCGCACGAAGGGCGACTGCTCCGGGTCCGGCAGCAGCCCACCCATCCCGTTGGTCGCCGCCTCGAACCCGCCTGCTGCCCGCAGCAGCGACATCGTCCCGTAGTCCGCACCGCGGTCGATCGCCTCGTTGACGCTGGCGGTGCGCGGGGAGTCGCTGGCCGGGACGACCTCGTTCACGAGCTCGAACACCGTTCGCACCGAGGGCCGCAGCCACTCTGCCGACCGGTGCCAGGTCGTGGCGTCGTTGGGCACCACCTGCTCACCCGTGGCTCGGTCGAAGAACACGTTGCCCAGGACGCCGTGCCGCCCGGGCCCGACCCCGGTGAGGATCGAGGTGTGGTTGGTCAGCGTGACACTGGGGAACTGGGCGACCGCACCGCCCCGCAGCGCCAGCCCCCGCGAGACCAGCCGTGCCAGCGCCGGCAGCTCGCCCTGCTCGCACAGGTGCAGCACCTCACCGCAGTGGGCGCCGTCCCAGAGGATGCCGACGACCCGCCGCGGCGCCCGCGACGCGTCCGAGCCCTCGTCGTCGACACCGTGGTCGCCCCCGTCGAGGTATGCCGTGAGCACCTTTCCGTCGAGCTCGCCACCCTCGGCGTCGCGCAGGGACGCCAAGGGCACCCCCGCGGCATACGCCATCGTGGGTCCGACGTCGACGAGGTGGGCGTGCCCGTCGACGTACCCCAGCCGGCGCACCCCGGCGCCGGCGAGGACCAGCGGCGCGCGGGACTGGATGACGTCGAGCGAGCCGTGCTCTCCCACGTGCCCGCCCTCGTCGGGGAAGAAGTGCCGCGGCGTGTGGACGACGGCGACGTCGGGGCTGCGGTCCGCGTCGGCGAACAGCGACCGGATGCGTGCGGAGGCATAGGGATAGGCGTTGTCCGTCGAGAGCCGCGGGCCGGCCTGCTCGACCTCGACCGCGTAGGGCAGGAACGCCATCGGGTCCTCGCTCGCGATCGGGTCGGTGCCGTGCAGGACCTCGTGCCGGCCGTCGTGGTGGAGCCGCACCGCCCCGAGGTGGTTGGCCGCATGGGGCACGTCCTCGTCGACCCACACGACCAGGTCGACCACCGCGGCGAGCTCTGCGGTGGTCAGGGCGGCGACGACGGCATCGCGGTCTGCGGCTGCGGGCATGGCGCGACTCTAGGCGTGGCCCCACCCGGACATGGAAGAACCCGCCGGGACACGGTCACCGCGTGGTGCGGCTGACGGTCCCGACGGGTCCTGGTGGCGGGTCACCGGGCCAGCATGCGAGGCAGGGTCAGCAGCATGTCGTGCTGGACCTGGACCTCGAGCCGGCGCTGGAACTCCCGCTGGCGGCGCTTGCGATGCGCGCGCGCCAGATCGGCGTACAGAGCCTGGAACATGGTGTTTCTCCTGTGCATGAAGGGTGTGAAAGCTGGGGTGGGACCGGCAGGGGTCGCGAGGGACCTGCCCGTGGGGTCGGCGTGGGCCGACCCCACGGGTGCCCCCTGGGGCTCCCCCTGTCGGTGGGTCGTGTCGGACAAGACGAGGGTCATGCCGCGACCGCGTCCTTGCGCGGACGGCCGCGCGGCCGCTTGCGGGCGACGATGGCTCCCTGGACGAAGAGCTCACCGCCCCACACGCCCCACGGCTCGGACCGCTGGATGGCGCCTGCGAGGCAGGCGGCCACGGCCGGGCACGTACGGCACAGCGACTTGGCGAACTCGACGTCGGCCGGGCTCTCGGCGAACCACATCTCCGCGTCGTTCTCTCGACACGGGATGCCGGCGCCTGCGATCGCGGCCTGCTCGTTCAGGTCGTGGAGTGCGCTCAACTGCATCGGGTGTCACCTCCCCTTCTCGTCCCCGCCACGGTGGTGGCGGCCCATTCGGTGTGGTTCTGACCGGGTCCCCGGGTGGGGGCCGGCCTGTTCTCATCGGTGTCGTGCTGCTTCATCTGGTGGTGCTTCTTCCTGCTGTGGTGGTGCGGAAGAAATCTGTTCGGACAAACAGAAAGGCCGCGGATCCCGGATGTCGGGTTCCGCGGCCTCGGAGAGGACCTGGGGCTTTCGCCTAGACAGGTGGTTCTCCGAAGGGGTGGAACTCGAGATCCTTGGTGGTGCTGCCGAAGCCGCCACCGACGTACGTCGGGGCCTGGAAGACACGGGCATCGGCGATCACGCGGACGACGGGCGAAGACACAGTGGTCCCCTGGGCCCAGTCACGGTTGCCTGCGAGGAGGATGTGGCCGGCCTCGGGGCACGCGGAACGGACGCGGGACGTGGACATCGCGTCGATCGTCATCGTGAGCTTCTCCATGGGGCCAACCTCCTTCGGTGTCTTGCGGGGCCCCAGCCAGTCGCGCGCGACTGCTGGGCTGTGCGTCCGTCCAGAGTAGGGGACTGCCGTCTGACGGGGCAACGTATTTAACGAGATTTCGTGTCACGGATCGGTGAACACCAGGTGATCACTCGGATTCCGTTGCAGCAGAAGCGATTTCGAGAACGGACTCGACGTCGGACCCGCCGATGAGAGCGAGGACCTGCTCGCCGTAGAGGCCGAGCTTGCGCGCCCCCACCCCGGAGATCTGGGCGAGCTCACCCTCGGACGCGGGCTCGCGCTCGGCGATCGCCGTGAGGGTGGCGTCGGTGAAGACCACGTATGCCGGGACGCTCGCCGCCTTGGAGACGGCCAGGCGCCACTCGCGCAGCCGCGCGAACGTCGCCTCGGAGTAGGTGGGCGGGCAGTCGTCGCACCGGCCGGTCTTGCGCTGGGCCGCCGTGGTCAGCTCGGTGCCGCAGCTGCGGCAGTGCGCGGGCAGCGCCGGCTTGAGCGGCTTGCCCGAGCGTCCGACGCGGCCTGTCCCCTTGGGCTGCGAGCGGGCGCCTTCACCGAGGATGCTTGCCGCGCCGTCGAGGAACCGCGAGGGCCGCCGCGTGGACCGGGCCCCGGGCGTCCGCGCACCCGACCAGGACAGCCGCAGCTCTCGGCGCGCCCGCGTCACGCCGACGTACGTGAGCCTGCGCTCCTCCTCGATGGCCTCGGGGGTCTCGGCCATCATGATCGGCAGGAAGCCGTCGGAACAGCCGGCGAGGAACACGACGTCCCACTCGAGACCCTTGGCCGCGTGCAGCGACGCCAGGGTCACCCCCTTGACGGCCGGCGCGTGCTGGGCGGCGGCGCGGGCGTCGAGCTCGCGCACGAAGTCCGGCAGCCTGGCCTCGGGGTTCGCGGCCACGAGGTCGTCGGACAGGGACGCGAGCGCCGCGAGGGACTCCCAGCGCTCACGGGCGGCTCCGCCGGACGTCGGCGCCTCGCGGCTCCAGCCGGCCCCGACGAGGACGTCGCGGGCCAGCTCGGGCAGCGGGATCGACCCGTCGTCGGAACGGGCGGCACCACGCAGGAGCAGCACGGCCTCGCGCACCTCGCCCCGGGAGAAGAACCGTTCGCCGCCGCGGACGAGGTAGGGGATGTCGCGCTCGGCGAGCGCCGACTCGAACGCCTCGGACTGCCCGTTGGTGCGGAAGAGGATGGCCATGTCACCGGGTGAGGCGCCCGACGCGACCCGCTCGGCGATCTCGCCCGCCACGGCGACGGCCTCGGCGGGGTCGTCGGAGTGCGCGGTGAGCGACGGCACCGGGCCGTCGCCGCCCTGGGCCTGGAGCTGGACGGCGTTGCTGCGCATCGCGCCGGACGGGCCGCGCACGACCAGGTTGGCCAGCCCGACGATCTGCGGGGTCGACCGGTAGTTGCGGACCAGCCTGACCACCCGGGCCTGCGGCCGCTTGGAGGTGAACTCGAGCAGGTGGCGCGGGCTGGCCCCCGTGAAGGAGTAGATGGTCTGGGCCGGGTCGCCCACGACGCACAGGTCGTCACGATCACCCACCCACAGCTCCAGCAGCCGCTGCTGGAGCGCGTTGACGTCCTGGTACTCGTCAACGACGAAGTGGCGGTACTGCGAGCGCACGGCGCGGGCGATGTCGGGGTGCTCGGCGACGATCCCCACCGTCAGGAGCAGCACGTCCTCGAAGTCGATGACTCCTCGGCGGGTCTTGACCTCCTCGTACGCCTCGAGCAGGCGCGCCATCGCGGTGTGGTCCAGCCCGGGAGGTTCGCGACGGGCGGCACGCGCCCCCGCGGCATACGTCTCGGGGGTCAGCATCGAGACCTTGGCCCACTCCACCTCGGCGGCCAGGTCACGGATGGCGGTGCGGTCGCGCGCGAAGTCGAGGCGCAGCGACGCCGCGGCCTGGGCGACGGCGGCGGCCTTCTGGCTCATGACCTCGGGAGCTGCGCCACCCACGGCCTGCGGCCAGAAGTAGTGGAGCTGGCGCAGCGCGGCGGCGTGGAACGTGCGCGCCTGCACCCCGCCGACCCCGAGGTCGCGCAGCCGGGTGCGCATCTCGCCGGCCGCCCGCGCGGTGAAGGTGACGGCCAGGACCCGGGGCGCCTGGTAGGCCCCGGAGTGCACGCCGTAGGCGATCCGGTGGGTGATCGCGCGGGTCTTGCCGGTGCCGGCCCCGGCGAGCACGACCATCGGCCCGAGCGGGTGCGCGGCGACCTCCCGCTGCTCGGGGTCGAGCGCGGCGAGGACGTCGTCGGCGGAGGGCGGCGTGGGGGCGCCGGGTGGCTGGCTGGGCATCGTCGCGATCCTCGCACGCCGCACCGACGCAGGGGCGAGCCAGGTCACACCCGGTGGACGGAAGAACCCACCGTTCACCTGTGTTGGGCACAATGGACGCAGAACCCCCCAGATCGGAAAGAGAATCGATGTCGGTCAACACCAAGCCCTCCGCCCCCGCCAGCGGCTCCGTCACGATGTTCAGCACGTCGTGGTGCGGTTACTGCAACCGGCTGAAGGCCCAGATGGGCCGTGAGGGGATCGCGTTCACCGAGGTCAACATCGAGGAAGACCCCGACGCGGTGAAGTTCGTGATGGACGTCAACGCCGGCAACCAGACGGTGCCGACGGTCCTGTTCCCGGACGGCAGCGCCGCCACCAACCCCTCCATCAACGAGGTCAAGAAGCGCCTGGCCTCCTGACCCCGGCGGTCGCCGTCAGTGCGTGGGACCCGCCACCGTGTCGAGGTCCTGCCCGAGCCAGCGCTCGATGATGCGGCGGGCGATCGACAGCCGGGTCGAGGCACTGACGCCCCCGTCGGCCAGCAGCCGCCGGTACTCGTCGCGGGTGAACCACCGCGCCTCCGCGATCTCGGCGTCCTGGAGGCGAAGGGTCGTGGTCGACGTCCGGGCCGTGAAGCCCACCATGATCGACGTGGGAAAGGGCCACGGCTGGTCACCGAGGTACTCCACGTCCCGCACCGGCACACCGACCTCCTCCTCGACCTCGCGCGCCACGGCGGCCGCCAGGCTCTCCCCCGGCTCGAGGAAGCCGGCGAGGATCGAGAACCGTCCTTCCGGCCACTGCGCCCCCCGCGCCAGCAGGATGCGTTCGTCGTCGTCGATGACGGACATGATCACCGCGACGTCGGTGCGCGGGTAGTGCTCGGTGCCGTCGCGCTCGCACCGACGCAGCCACCCGGCCTGGACGGGCTCGGTCGGCGCGCCGCATCGGGGGCAGTGGGTGTGCGCGCGGTGCCAGTTGGCCAGCGCGAGGACCGTGGTGAACAGCCCGGCGTCCCGGTCGCCGAGGTCGGCACCCACCTGCCGCAGGGTGCGCCAGGAGGGCGCCTCGCCCTCGTCGGCATCGCCCCAGACCCCCACGTATGCCGGGCCGTCGCCGTCCGCACCGAGGAAGACAGCCCGGGTGACCGGGTCGGTGTCCCGCGGTGGACGCAGGGCCAGCGCCGGCCCCGACGTGGCCTCCCCGACCGTGACCTCCACCCGGTCGCCGCGCAGCTCGACGACGTGGGTCGCCGGGTCGGCGAGCAGGTCGGCCACCAGCCCCGGCTCCAGGCGCCGGTCGGCGGCGCGCGGCAGACCGGGTCGGGCGAGCGAGAGATTCGGCAGAGTTTCCGACAGGAGGCTCACGCCTCCACCCTAGGCGCGCCCGTTCGGCATAGCGTGGGCACGTGGACCGCAGCCCCCTCTTCCTCGCCGCGCTGGCCAGCGCCGCGGTGCCCGGTCTCGACCCCGCCAGTGTCGAGGCACTACCGGGTCAGCCCGACCACCAGTACGACGTCGCGTTCGTCCAGGACACCCAGCACCGGCGCTGGGTGATCCGCGCCCCCCGCAGCCAGGCAGCCGCCGCCCAGATGGAGTCCACGTTCTCGCTGCTCGCGCTGCTCGCCCGGCGACTGCCGTTCTCGGTGCCGACGCCGAAGGGCTTCGTGGCCCTCAAGGAGGGTGGCCGCGCCGCCATCTACCCGTACCTGCCGGGGCAGAACATCGACTTCGCGCAGATGCCCGCTGGTCCCGGTCTGGCCGCCGAGCTGGGCCGCGCGATCGCCGCCCTGCACAACGCCGACCACGGGCTGTTCGACGAGGCAGGCCTGCCGGCCTACGACGCCGACACCTACCGCACCCGCCGGCTCGGTGAGCTGGACCGCGCGGCAGCGACGGGCCATGTTCCGACAGGCCTGCTGTCGCGGTGGGAGAAGCTGCTCGAGGACGTCGCGCTGTGGCGGTTCGCGCCGACGCCGACCCACGGCGACCTCACCGGCGACCAGGTGCTGGCGGTGTTCGACGACGACCAGGACTCCGCGACGGGTCGGGTCAAGGCCATCACGGGCTGGGAGGACGCCAAGGTCGCCGACCCAGCCGACGACTTCTCCGCGCTGGTCACCGAGGCGAGCCCTGAAGCCCTCGAGACGCTGATGGAGGCCTATGCCCATGCCCGCAGCGAACGCCCCGACTCGCACCTGCTGACCCGGGCCCGGCTGTCGGCCGAGATGCGGACGTTGTCCGAGCTGCTGGGGGCGGTCGCGACGGGTGACCAGGTGCAGGCTGAGCGCCGCGCGGTGGCCCTGCGCCGCCTCGACGAGCGGGTCCACGCCGAGCAGGAGGCCGCCAGCGACTACCGCCGGGCACGCCTCGCCCCCGCGCGCCGGGGTGGGCCGGTCCTCGTGCCGCCCTCCGTCGTCGACGATGACGACGACGGCGAGTCGGAGGTCGACGAGGATGTCGAGCTCATGTTCGGCCGGACGGCCGACGCGCGACGCGAGGAGCCGGACGACGGGGACGACGTCCACGAGGCAGACCACGACGACCACAACGACCACGACCACAACGACCACGAGGACGCGGGTCAGGCCGAACCCGACGAAGGACGAGCCTCCGCGACGGAGGACACGACCGAGGTCGACGTCTCGTCGCTGCGCGAACCCGAGCCCGAACCCGAGCTGATCGACGGCGACGACCCGGGGCCGGAGTTCGAGCCGGGCGCCTTCCCGGGGGCCCGCGAGCGGACCTGACCCGCAGTCCTCAGTCGGGCACCGCGGCCAGCAGCTGCGACAGGGCGTCGTCGTCCGGCAGCTCCGGCCAGACCGTCTCGCCCGAACCCGCGTAGTAGAACGCCGCGTCGACCTCGTCGAGCTCCAGGCCGCGCAACCGGGCGAAGGCGACGCGGTAGGCAGCCAGCTGGAGCGCCCGGGTGCGGGCCACCTCGCCGGTTGGCTTGGAGCCCGTCTTCCAGTCGACGATGCTGAAGCCACCCCCCGACCTGGGGAAGACGGCGTCGATCCGGCCGCGCACGGCGATCCCGTCGATGACCGTCTCGACCGCGATCTCGATCTCGGCCGGCACGCGGTGCGCCCACTCGCTGGCCAGGAAGTGAGCCTTCATGGCGGGCAGCTCGGCGTCGTCGCCCGGGTCGTCGTCGGCGCTGCCGGGGAGGTCCAGGATGTCGACCATGGCGGCCTGGGCGTAGTGCTGCTCCACCCAGGCGTGGAAGGCCGTGCCGCGCCGTGCGGCCAGCGCGGGGGCCTCGGGCATGGGGCGGCGCAGGGCGGTGGCGAACCGAACCGGGTCCTGCGCCAGCGACACCACCGCGGACGCCGAGAGGTGGCGCGGCATGAGGACCGTGACGTCACCGCGCTCTGCCAGCCGGCGCCGCTCCTCGAGCAGCAGGTCGAGCTCCTCCAGCACGGTGGGGCCATCGCCCGGCAGCGGAAACATCCCCTGCTCGGCCACGGCAGGCGGGGCGTCCGCCCCTGCGGAGCGCCCGGCGACGGCAGCGCGGACCGCCTCGGCTCCTGCGGCCAGCGCAGCCCGGCGGTGGGCCAGCGGGTCGGCAGGCCACACGACGCTGACGGTCGAGGCCGCCGTCGGGTTGACGGCCTCGGCCGGCACCGCGGGGTCGGGGAGGTCGGCCCACTCGAGCCGGGTGACCGGCCGCTGCGGGTCGGCTTCGACGACCTCCAGCAGGAAGCGTGAGGTCACCTTGGGCGTCTTGCCGTCGGTCCACACGGGTGCAGTGAGCAGCATGTCGGACCGCCCCCGGGTGAACGCGACATAGGCGAGACGTCGCTCCTCGTCGACCCCGTGCTCGCCCCCGGCCCGCAGGAAGGCCTCGACCCTGGTCTCCATGTCCTTCCAGTCGCGGGCACCCTGCCAGTCGAGGAGGGGCAGCCCGTCACGGTCCCCTCGCAAGGCGTACGGGATGCCGCCGTCGGAGAGACCACCGATCCAGCCACGCTGCTTGGGCTCGGACATCGTCCAGGCCGAGCCGTCGGAACGGCTCGCCGCAGAGGCGAGCGCCGGGAACGAGCCCTCGACCAGCCCGGGGACGGCCACCGCATCCCACTCCAGTCCCTTGGCGGCGTGGATCGTCAGGACCTGCACCGCGTCGGTCGACGCCTCGATGTAGCCCTTGTCGAGCCCGCGCTCTTCCTTCAGGGCGGCCGCCAACCAGGCCAGGAAGCCGCCGAGGTTGGGTCGGTCGGCACTGACCGTGAAGGTCGCGGCCACGTCGGCGAACGCGTCGAGGTGCGCCCGGGCGGCCGCCGGGGTGTATCCCTCGCGGGCCAGCACCTCGATGTCGAGCCCGAGGGCACGCTCGGCCTCGCCAACCAGGTCGGCCAGGGGGAGCGCCGACAACGCCCGCAGCCTGCGGATGGCCTGCTGGAGACCCTGGAGCCGGGCCAGCCCCACGTCGCTGACCTGCTTGCCGTCCCAGCTGCTCCACCCCGATCGAGGTGGGTCGTCGACGGCCTCGACGATGCTGACCCGGTCGGAGCTGTCCGGGGACTGGTCGCGCACGGGCCGCTGCGCAGCTCCCGCGGTGCCGACGGAGCCCGCGACCGCTCCCTCCGCATCGTCGTCGTCCTGCGGCGCCGCCCGGTGGTCGACGCCCAGACGCAGGTCCTGCTGGTGGCGCGCCCAGGCCATCAGCCCGTCGAGGTCGGCGGCCCCGAGCCGGCACAACGGCCCCGTGAGCAGCCGCATGAGCTGGTCGCCGCGACCAGGGTCGTGCACGACGTGGAGAAGAGCGGTGATGTCCTCGACCTCGGGCGTGAGCAGCAGCCCACCGAGTCCGACCACCTCGTAGGGCACCCCCTTGGTTTCGAGGGCGTCGATGAGAGGCGCGACCTGGGACCGCTTGCGGCAGAGCACGGCAGCCGACCTCGCGCCCGCTGCCCTCCGCTCGGCCAACCAGTCGGCGACCAGCGCCGCCTCCTCGCCGGCCGTCTCGACCCTCGCCGCCACCACCCGGCCGGGACCGGCGCCCTCGCGCGCGACGAGCTCGTCGACCGGCACCGTCGAGCGCTCGCGCAGGGGCTGGGCCACGGCGTTGGCGACGTCGAGCACCGCCGCGTCGTTGCGCCAGCTGGTCGCCAGGGGCAGCACGGGCGCGAGGCCCTCCGGGCCACCGAAGGCACGGCGGAACTCGCTGAGCGTGGTGGCGCTGGCCCCACGCCAGCCGTAGATCGACTGGTGCGGGTCGCCCACGGCGGTGACGGGAGAGGGCTCACCCGGCGCGGCGAACAGCGACTGGAGCAGCTGCAGCTGGGCCGCCGAGGTGTCCTGGAACTCGTCGAGCAGCACTGCCCCGAACCGCTCGCGCTCGATCCTGCCGATGTCGTCGAACCCGATCGCCAGCTTGGCGGCGAGCGCCATCTGGTCGGCGAAGTCCATGGCGTCGCGGGTGCGCTTGAGCGTGAGGTAGCGCTCCACCATCGGCAGCACGCCTGCGCGGGCAAGGAGCTGCTCGCGCATCTTCTTGACCTCACCGGGCAGGTCCTTGCCGCGGGCCCCGTCGTGCGGGGGCAGGGCCGCGAGCGAGGCCAGGACCCGGTCGAGGTATGCCGCGACGTCGCCCACGTCGACGAGGTGCTCGGCCATCTCCCCGGCCAGGTCGACGACGGCCGCGGTGACCGTGGACTCGGCGAAGCGGACCTCGTCCATCGGGCCGTCGTAGGCGGCCACGACCTCGGACGCGTACTGCCACGCCGCCGCCTCCGAGAGCAGCCGCGACTCGGACTCGTAACCCAGCCGCAGCGCGTGCTCGCGGACCAGCCGGCCGGCATACGAGTGATAGGTGGACACCGTGGGGGTGCCCCCGAGGACCTCGGCACCGGTCTCGGCGTCGTCGGTGCGCGGGTGCCAGACGTCGCGCTGCTGGAGCAGGCGGAGCCGGGCGCCGATGCGTTCGGACAGCTCGGTGGCGGCCTTGCGGGTGAAGGTCAGGCCGAGGACCTGGTCGGGCTCGACGAAGCCGTTGGCGACCAGCCAGACGACCCGGCCGGTCATCGTCTCGGTCTTGCCGGACCCCGCCCCGGCGACGACGAGCAGCGGCGACATCGGCGCCTCGATCACCCTGACCTGCTGCTCGGTCGGCGCAGGCTGGCCGAGTGCGGCGGCGATCTCGGTGGCGGACAGCAGGGAGGCAGCCATCACAGCACCCGCCCCTCGGGCTGGGCCGGGCACGAGGCCCGCACCTGGCAGAGCTTGCACCAGTCACCGACCGTCGCCTTGAACGTCGAGCCGGACATCCCCTCGGCAGTGCGGGTGACCAGCTCGGCGGCCCACTGCGGCTCCGGGTCGTCGCCCAGCGGGCCCTGGGTCTGCAACGTCGTCTTGACGAGCGCGGCCTTGCCGACCTGGAGCAGGGCGGCTCCGGCCGAGCGGCTGCCCAGCTCGCCGAAGGCGCCGCGCTCGACCCCCAGCTGGTAGGCACCCAGCTGGGGGTGACGGGACAGCTCCTCGGCCCGGGGCTTGCTGCTGCCGGTCTTGTAGTCGACCACCCTCAGGCCGGCGCCGTCCGGCGTGCCCTCGATCCGGTCGACCTTGCCGCTGAGCACGACCCGGCCCAGGGCGACCCTCATGTCGACCTCGGCGCCGAGCCGCACCCAGCCGCCTGCCCGCGCCTCGTCGAAGTAGGTCGCGAGCCGCCGGACCATGCCGTGCGCCTCGTGGCGCTTGCGGTCCGACACCCAACCGGCCGGCATACCGAGGCGGCCCCACCGGGCATCCACCTCGGCGATGAGGGTGTCGGCGTCGACGTCGCCGAGCTCTGCGGCGATGTCGTGCACCAGCGTGCCGATGTCGGCGGCGCCGACCGACGGGCCGTCGCCGCCCACCGAGCCGAGCAGCCAGCGCAGGCCGCAGTTGTCGAACGACTCGACCTTGCTCGGCGAGACCCGGACCTCCTGGTCGGGCTCGCGCAGGGGTCGCTCGGTGGAGATCTCGCGCAGCACCCACCACTGCGCCGGGTCGGCGCCGGGGACTCCCTCGTGGGTCAGCCTGGCCAGGGCTGCCACGGCCGTGCGCCTGACCGTCGCGTCGCGGGAGACCAGGTGGCGTCGCAGCTCGCCCACCAGGGTGGGCAACGTCATGGTGCGCGCCACCTCGGCGAACGGCCGATCCCCTTGCACCGCAATGGTTTCGGGGTCGACGACGTCAAGGTAGACCGAAGGTTGCTCGTCGTCGGAGCGCACCGCCGTCACGACCACCCGGTCGCTCGCGCGGGTGAGGGCGACGAGGAAGGACCGGGTCTCGTCGTAGCGGACCGCCGCCTGGGCCGCACGGAACGTGCCGGCGCGGCCGGACACGACGTCGACCAGGTGCTCGGAGCCGAGCAGCGAGCCGCGCAGGCGCAGGTCGGGCCAGACACCCTCCTGGACGCCGGCGACGACGACGAGCTGCCACTGCCGGCCCGCGGCGGCCTGCGGCGTCGTGACCGTCACCGACTCGCCGACGGGAGAGCGCGCGACGAGGGTGTCGCCCGGGATGTCCTGGCTGCCGATGTGCGTGATGAACTCCTCGGGGCCGGCCTGCGGCAGCCGGTCGACGAACTTCGCCGCGGCGTCGAACAGGCCGACCACGGCATCGAGGTCCCGGTCGGCGCGAGCCGCACCGGGACCTCCGGCGAGGGCCGTGGCCTGCCACTCGCCGCCGAGACCGGTCGCCGCCCACATCGCCCACAGCACCGACTCGGCGCTGACACCGGCCTCCCACCGCCAGACGGGGCCGGAGGGGGTCTGCTCGACCTCCCCGCGGGCCGCCTCGACCCCGGCGGCGATGGTCGCGGCGACACGTCGAGCGGGCCGCCCCTCGGGCCCGACCTCGACCAGCGCCCCCGGGGCGAGGAGCGCCTCGGCGAGCAGCTCGTCACTGGTGCGCCCCCCACCGCCCTCGAGCTCGAGCCGGCGCAGCGCACGCCTGAGCCGGCGCAGCCCGACCGCGTCGGCGCCACCGATCGGGGACAGCAGGGTGTCGACGGCCACCTGCGCGGGCAGCGGCTCGTCGGCGCCGCGCACGCGGTCGAKGACCACCTCGAGCAGGGCCAGGAGCGGACGCACCGCGACCTCGTCGCGGACCGGCAGGTCGGTCGAGGAACCGGCCACCGGGACCCCTGCGGCCATCAGCACCCGACGCAACGTGGCGGTGCGCCCCTGGCCCCGGACGATCACGGCCATCTCGGACCAGGGGATGCCGAACCGCAGGTGYGACTCGCGCAGCTCGGCCGCCACGTGGCTCGCCTCCTGGCTGACCGCACGCAGCAGCCGCACGTCGACCCGGCCGCCGGCTCGACCTGCGGCGGCCCCACGCTGGACGCCACCCGCGAGCGCGCCGATCTTGGGTGCCACCCTCGCCGCCGCGTCGACGACCGCCTGCGGCAGCCGGTATGCCGTGGGCAGGACGAGCGTGCGCGGCTCACCGGTCGAGGGGTCGACCGGACGGCGGCCGCCGGCCGGCGTGCCCAGGGCGGCCCAGCCGTCGCTCAGGTGACGAGGGTCGGCGCCACGGAAGGTCTGCACCGCGCTGTCGGGGTCGCCGAGCAGGATGAGGTCGTGCCCGGGCGCCGCGATGGTCCGCAGCAGCCGCGCGGCAGCCGACGTGAGCTCCTGGGCGTCGTCGACGACGACCAGCCGCAGGCCGTCGACCAGCCGTGCCCGGGCAGACGGGTCCTCCTCGAGCAGGTCGGCAGCCGCGCCGAGGATCCACGCCGGGTCGTAGGCACCGGGCGCCGACAGCGCCGTGACCTCGTCGTACTCGGCCAGCACCTCGGCCGCGGCGACCCACTCGGGGCGGTCGTGCTCCCGGCCCAGGCGCGCGAGGTCGGGTGGCTCCAGGTGGTGCTCCACCGCGCGCATCAGCAGGTCGCGCAGCTCACCGCGGAATCCCCGGGTGCCCAGGGCGAGGTGCACCCGCTCCGGCCATGTGGGGCCAGTGCCCTCGGCGACGTGCCCGGCCAGCAGCTCGCGCAGGATGACGTCCTGCTCGGGACCGCTGAGCAGTCGCGGCGTGGGGTCGCCGCGCAGCGCCGCGGCCTGGCGCAGGATGCCGAAGCCCAGGGCCTGGTGGGTGCGCGCGAGGGGCTCGGTGGAGGTGCCCCCCAGCCGGGCCGTCACGCGCTCGCGCAGGCTGCCGGCCGCGACGCGCGAGGAGGTGAGGATGAGGCACTGGTCCGGCGTGGCCTCGCCGGACTCGACCCGGGCGACGACCGCCTCGATCGCCGTGGTGGTCTTGCCGGTGCCCGGGCCGCCCAGCACGCGCAGCACTCCACCGCGGTGGGCGAGCGCGGCCTGCTGGACCTCGTCCAGGGGCGGCGCGTCGGCCACCACGCTCGGGGCGCGGCGGAGCTTCAGCACCCGCCCATCCCACCATCACGGGCCGACAGCGCGTGGGACGCCTGCCTCCCCACGCCGCAGCGGCCCGGCTGCGCGGCCGCGACGGCGCCGGCCCTCGGGCCAGCGCGGTCACAGCCGCTCGGGTCACGCTGGTGTCGGCGGCACCGGCGCCTTCGCATCGGTCCAGCGGGCCCGGGTGAGGTCCACCCGTCGTCCGTCGAGCTGCCCGCGGACCAGTGGCGTGCCCTCCTCGCGGTAGTGCGCGAGCGCCTCGTCCTCGAGGCCCTGCGGAAACAGCCCACCAGCCCGCAGGACCCGCCACCACGGCACGTCCGAGCCGTACCTCGCCATCACCGTCCCCACCCCACGGGGACCCCCGCGGCCGAGGAGCTCGGCGATGTCGCCATACGTCATGACCATCCCCTCGGGGATCTGGTCCACGACCTCGAGCACGTCGTCGGCGAACTCGCTGGGCGGCCCGAAACCAGCCCCCTGCGTCACCACCGGCACACCACGATCACGCGACCATCAGTAGGTGGGGAGGCTCGGGTCGACGTCGCGGACCCACGCGAGCACGCCCCCGGTCAGGTTGCTGACGTCCCCGCGACCCGAGGCAGCCAGCAGGCCAGCCGCCTCGGCAGAACGCACCCCGGACTTGCAAAGCAGGATGACGGGGGTGTCCTCCGGCAGCTCGGACTGCGCTGTGCCGGAACGGAACTCGTCGAGGTGGATCGCGCGCGACCCGGGGATCGAGACGACCTCCCGCTCCCCCGGCTCCCGGACGTCGACGAGCTCGAACGCCCGCTCGCCCCGGGACCGGGCGTCGAGCAGCTGGGCGAGCTCCGTCGCCGAGACGTCGCCGAAGCCGGGCACGGCGCCCTCGTGCGACTGCGCGTCGGGGACCGGGGCACCCGGCATACCGCAGAACTCGTCGTAGTCGACCAGGGACGTGATGGTCGGGGACTCCCCGCACACCGGGCAGTCCGGGTTGGCCCGCACGGTCAGGGTGTCCCAGGTCTGACGCAGCGAGTCGTGCACGAGCAGGCGGCCGACCAGCGGCTCACCCTGACCGACGATGAGCTTGACCGCCTCGCCCACCTGGACCGACCCGATCGACGCGCACAGCACGCCGAGCACTCCCCCGGTCGCGCAGGAGGGCACCGCGTCCGGTGGTGGCGGGTCGGGGAACACGCAGCGGTAGCAGGGGCCGTACCCGGCGAACCAGACCGACACCTGGCCGTCGAACCGGTAGATCGAGCCCCAGACGTGCGGCAGCCCGAGCAGCACGCAGGCGTCGTTGACGAGGTAGCGGGTGGCGAAGTTGTCGGCCCCGTCGAGGACGACGTCATAGTCCGACAGCACCTCGAGGGCGTTGTCGGAGGTCAGCCGCAGGTCGTGGCGCACCACGGTCACCAGGGGGTTGATCGCGGCCACCGTCTCGGCCGCCGACTCGGTCTTGAGCCGGCCGACGTCGGCGACCCCATGCACGACCTGGCGCTGGAGGTTCGAGGCGTCGACCACGTCGTCGTCGACGACCCCGATCGTGCCGACCCCCGCGGCAGCGAGGTACATCAGCGCCGGCGAGCCCAGCCCACCCGCGCCGACCACGAGGACCCGGGCGCCCGCGAGCCGCCGCTGGCCCTCGATGCCGATCTGCGGGAGCAGGATGTGGCGGGCGTAGCGGGACTTCTGCTCGGTGCTCAGCTCGGGGCCCGGTGCGACAAGGGGCGGGATCGCCATGTGACGCACGTTACCCGTGCGTACCATGTCCCCGACACCGCAGTCAGCAGACGATCAGGACGAAAGAGGCCGCATGTCGCTCACCTCCGCCCAGGAGCGCTCGGACAGGGCCCGGCAGCCCGGACAGCGCCTGCCGCGCTCGGCCCGTCGCGCGCAGCTGCTCGAGGCCGCCCAGGCCGCCTTCGTCGAATCCGGCTACCACGCCGCGGCGATGGACGACATCGCCGAGCGGGCCGGCGTCTCCAAGCCGGTCCTCTACCAGCACTTCCCCGGCAAGCTCGAGCTCTACCTCGCACTGCTCGACAAGCACAGCGAGGGTCTCGAGCAGCTGGTCCGCGAGGCACTCGACTCGACGACGGACAACAAGGAGCGCGTCTACGCGACGATCGCGGCCTACTTCGACTTCGTCGCGCGCGACGGTGCCGCGTTCCGCCTCATCTTCGAGTCCGACCTCACCAACGAGTCGGCTGTCCGCAACCGGCTCGACGCCGTCGGCCTGGTGTGCGCCGAAGCGATCGCCGAGGTGATCGCCGAGGACACCGGGCTGGGCGACGAGGACGCCTCCCTGCTGGGCATGGCCCTGTCCGGGCTGGCCCAGGTCAGTGCCCGCCACTGGCTCGCCCAGGGCTCCGACGTGCCCAAGGACGTGGCCGCCCGGCTCGTCGGGTCACTCGCGTGGCGGGGCCTCGGCTCGTTCCCGAAGGTGGGCGGGGAAGGTTCCTGACCAGCCCCTCGTTAGGTTGGTGTGCAAGACCAGCCCGCGTGCCCGTATGCCGCGTGCTCACCTCTGAGAAGAAAGGCCCCATCGTGGAGGTCAAGATCGGCGTGCAGAACGTCGCCCGCGAGATCACCTTCGAGACCGACTCGAGCTCCGACGAGGTCGTCGCTGCCGTGAACGCCGCGCTGGAGCAGGGCACGACGCTCACGCTCACCGGCGACAAGGGCCGCAAGCTCGTCGTCCCGGCCGGGGTGCTCGGCTACGTCCAGCTGGGCGAGTCCGAGAAGCGCGGGGTCGGGTTCGGCAACATCTGAGAGCGGGATCGCAGGCGGCTGACCTGCGGTTCCGTGCCCCTACCGTAATGTCCACCCGCGGCGCGTCGCCGTGCGTTTGGACCACCGGGGGTGTGGGGTATGACCACTCGGGAACGAGGCACCCATCGTGCCCACGACAGAATCGAGACAGTTCATGGAGATCATCGGACTCATCATCGCCGGTGCGATCATCGGCGCCTTGGCCAAGCTGGTCATGCCCGGCCGGCAGGCGGGCGGGATCATCGTGACGATCATCCTCGGCATCCTCGGCGTCCTCGTCGGCTACTACCTGGCGGCAGCGCTCGGGGTTGAGGAGACAAACGGAATCGACTGGCTGCGCTGGATCATCAGCATCATCGTCGCGGGCGTCTTCATCGCGATCTACGGTGCCGTGACCGGACGCAGGAAGACCGCGCCCTGACAAGCCCCGCAGGCTGGCGAGCTTGAAAGGACCCGAGGCCACCGGCCTCGGGTCCTTTGCGCTCACGCGGACGCGTGGACCCGTTGGCCGCCAGCCAGAAGACGCGCGACGCTCAGGCGGCGAGGCCGAGGCGGCCCATCCGCCGGGTGTGCTCGTCGGTGAGGCGGGCGAACATCCGGCCGAGCTCGGCGAGGTCGGCGCTGGGGCGGTTCGACCCCCCGACGCCGCCGACGAGCAGTGACGCCATCGCGTCGCGCTCGACGGCGACCTGCTGCGCCTGCGACAGGGCCTCGCCCACGAGGCGGCGACCCCACAGCGCCAGCCGCCCGGCGATGCGCGGGTCCTCCTTGATGGCGTCCCGCACGACCTTGACGACGAAGTCCGCCTGGCCGACGTCCTCCATCGCCGAGTGCACGAGCGCCTGCGTCGAGGGGTCCACGTACGCCGCGATCTCGCGGTAGAAGTCGGTGGCGATGCCGTCGCCGACATACGCCTTGACCAGTCCCTCGAGCCAGCTGCTGGGGCGGGTGCGCTCGTGGAAGGCATCGATCGGGGCGATGAAGGGGGCCATGGCCTTCTCCGGGTCCAGACCCAGCTCGTGCAGTCGCGCGACAAGGATCTCGTAGTGCCGGAACTCGGCGACGGCGAGGGCTGCGACGGACGCCTTGAGCGGCTGGGTCGGCGACAGCTCGGAGTCGCCGGCGAGCCGCGTGAAGGCGGTCAGCTCGCCGTACGCGAGCGCGCCGAGGAGGTCGGCGACGGCGTCGCGGTACTGCGGATCGTCCAGCCACTCGTCCTGCGTCATGCCTCGCAGCCTATAAGCGCGCCCCGCCCGGTGCGGGTTCGACCGGCGTGCGCGGGGCGCCCTGATGTGCCAGGGACGGTCGCGCAATGCGGGCGGGGCGCTCGCGCAATGCGAGGTTGGAGGGGTCGCCCGGCTAGAGTGGAGGGGTACAAGGTGCCCGGTCGGCACGAATCAGCTCGCGGATGACAGTCTGCGCACCCCCCACGAAGAACTCCGATCGGCCCGCTGCGCGAGGTCCCCGAGTGGTGACCTCCCGATCGAGAGAACTTCATGACTGACTCCACCGTGACCTCTGACGTGTCCGCCGACGTGGCCGACACCGACACCGCCGACACCCAAGCCACCACCACCGCGCCGAGCCCGTCGTTCGCGGACTTCGACGTCCACCCCGACATCGTCGCCTCGCTCGCCGACCACGGCATCACCACGCCGTTCCCGATCCAGGCGATGACCCTGCCGGTCGCGCTCTCCGGGCACGACATCATCGGCCAGGCCAAGACCGGCACGGGCAAGACGCTGGGCTTCGGCGTCCCGATGCTCAACCGCACCGTCGCCCGCGGCGACGCGGCCTGGGAGGGCTTCGCCCACGCCGGCAAGCCGCAGGCCCTCGCCGTGGCGCCCACGCGTGAGCTCGCCGTGCAGGTCGCCAGCGACCTCGAGCGGGCCGGCAAGCGGCGCGGCATCCGCGTCCTCACCGTCTACGGTGGTCGCGCCTACGAGCCCCAGATCGAGGCCCTGAAGTCCGGCGTCGAGATCGTCGTCGGCACCCCCGGTCGCCTCATCGACCTGGCCAAGCAGGGTCACCTCGACCTCTCGCACACCAAGTCCGTGGTGCTCGACGAGGCCGACGAGATGCTCGACCTCGGCTTCCTCCCCGACGTCGAGAAGCTGCTCGCCATGACGTCACCCGCCCGGCAGACCATGCTCTTCTCGGCCACGATGCCCGGTGCCGTCGTGGCGCTGGCGCGTCGCTACATGCGCCAGCCCACGCACATCCGGGCCATGGGCGACGACCAGGAGAACGCCCACACCGTCAAGGCCGTGGAGCAGTTCGTCTACCGCGCGCACGCCATGGACAAGGTCGAGATGCTGGCCCGCATGCTGCAGGCCGAGGGCCGTGGCCTGACCATCATCTTCAGCCGCACCAAGCGCACCGCCGCCAAGGTCGCCGACGAGCTCACCGACCGCGGTTTCGCCGCCGCCGCGATCCACGGCGACCTCGGGCAGGGCGCCCGCGAGCAGGCGCTGCGGGCGTTCCGCAACGGCAAGGTCGACATCCTCGTCGCCACCGACGTGGCCGCGCGCGGCATCGACGTCGACAACGTCACCCACGTCATTAACTACCAGTGCCCCGAGGACGAGAAGACCTACCTGCACCGCATCGGGCGCACCGCCCGCGCGGGCAACACCGGTATCGCCGTCACCTTCGTCGACTGGGACGACCTGCCGCGCTGGGGCCTGATCAACAAGACCCTCGACCTCGGCATCCCCGAGCCCGAGGAGACCTACTCCTCGTCGGACCACTTCTACGAGCAGCTCGACATCCCGCGGACGGCCAAGGGCCGCCTGCCCAGGTCGGCCCAGAAGCTCGCCGGCCTCGACGCGGAGGTCCTCGAGGACCTCGGCGAGACGGGCAAGTCCGGTGGCCGCCGGCCGCAGGGCGGTGGCGCGAGCGGTCGCGGCTCGCGTGACGCTGGACGTGGTTCCCGAGACGGCGGTCGCGGGTCGCGTGACGGTGGCCGTGGCGGCGAGGGCCGTGTCTCGGCGCCCCGCAGCGACGCCGGCGACGCCCTCCGCGCCGAGGGTGACGCGC